>JBBTBY010000153.1:0-9035 GCA_038043445.1 Spirochaetota bacterium | reverse complement strand
GATGCCATCGCCTCGAACACATCGGTCTCGCCGGCGAACCGGTAGGCATTGTTCCATCGCCCGTATACTTCAAGTCGTATGTAGTCGACATTGGTCGGCGCGGAATTCGTATTCTCCCTCCCGACGATGAAATTCACTTCAGAGAGCGTCGCACCGCGACCATGGAGTATCACATCAAGCCGTGTCGGCGATCCGGAATATGATGCCGGAATGGTCAGCCCATACGGCTGCACGCTCCCGTCCACACGAGAACGATAGCCGCGCACCACCATCCCTTTTCTGTTCGTCCACGAAGCACGTCCGTTCATGGCCTCTTCGGCGCGTGCGATGCCGACATCGAGTATCTTAAGCGAATCGGTGACGAAACGCGTGTCAAAGAATTCCTCGTTCGAGAAGCGCAGCTGCATCTGAGCGGCACGATGGAATATCTCCACATCGCAGAGGAGCATATCGTCGATCTTCATCGCTCGAAGCGCCTCTATTTGCGCGGATAGGACATCGGCCTTTTCACGCACCGAAGTGATCTCGGCTTCACTTACCTTGAACGGTTTTTTCACCGGCGGTTTTACGGGTGCGACAGCACGATTCGTGACGGCATTCGACCGAATATCCGGCGCGGTATTCGACTGCGCACAAAGAACGGAGAGCGTTGTCCAGAAGACAAGAACTGCCAAACCTGTGTATCTCATAGTGAACTTTCCCATACCTGTCTCTCCTTTTTGTTCACCCCTATCCCCCGCCCCCTTTCCCCTCTAGGAAGGGAAAGGGGAGTGTTGTTTCTGAATCATCCATTCCCTTTCCCCTTTTGAAGGTGTGCGCCAAGGATGGCGCAACTGGCGACGGCCATGGATGGCCAAAGCCGCTACGGGAAAGGGTTAGGGATAGGGGTTATTCTATGTCCTTCCTCGCTTGAACCAACTGGCGATCTTAAAATCGAAAAGGGATATCAGCGTAACGCCGGTGAAATAGATGCATCCCGCGGCAACGACACGATACGGCTCATCGATCCATATGCCGGACCCTGGCAGCGCCTGATGCGATATCACTGCATCCGTTATACCGAGCGCAGGGATAAAAGGTATCAGCGTTAGGAATACTGCGACCAAATAGCACAGCGCGCCGCCGAACCAGGAAACGCTCAGACGCGCCTTGCGGTCCTCATCGAGCGTGCGCCCGAGGAAAACGCTCAGCAATCGATTGAGGATAAGTCCCCAGAAGGCGACGAGCGGCCACCACACATGGAAGGCGAGCGAGAATCCGCCGACAAAAATAGTATAGAAAAGACCGAGCCCGACGATGGAAAATAATTTTTTGACCTTCCCGTACTTAGAGATAATGACACTGCCGAGAAATCCCGCCGCATGCACATTGATGAATTCCATCAGCATGAGAAGGAGCAGATAGGAAACGACCTTATCGCCGAACTGATACGGCTTTATCCACGTAATAAGAAAGAACGCCGCCAGCGCCGCGTTCGGCAATGCTGTGATGATACGGGATACTACGGAAAGAATGAGCTTCACTAGCTTCGGCATGACGACAGTATATTCGTCAGCCCGCCTTGTGTCAAACGGCAACGGCCTCCGGTACGCGTGCGGCCGTATCGAACAATGCGCAGATATTCTCCGGCGGTGTGCCGTCCTGTATGCAATGCGACGGCCCGCAGATATAACCGCCGTTCTTCCCAAGCACACGTATGCGCTCTTCGGTTTCGCGGCGTACGTCGTCGGGCGTACCGAACGGAAGCGTCGATTGTACGCTCACGCCGCCCTCGAAGCAGAGCGTATCGCCATACGACGATTTGAGCACATCGGCGCTCATTCCCTTCGCATCGAACTGCAGCGCCTGAAGCACATCTATGCCCATATCCATGAGCCCGGGCTCCGCCTGCATCACCGCGCCGTCGGAATGATAGATTATCTTCGCGCCGTACTCATGTATCACGCTGTTCATGCGCATATGATACGGCTTGATATTCTCCTCCCACATCGGAAGCGCCATGAGCAGTCCATTCTGCCCCGCGATATCGTCAGCGGTAAATACGAGATCGATACGACCGCGTGCCGCGGACAGGATGCGCCTGAAATGTTCGATGTAGAACGATGCGGTGCGTTCGAATATCGCGTTCGCCAGCTCCGGCTGTGTCGCCAGATCGATGAATATGTTCTCAAAACCGCGCATGTACCAGGACGTCTCGAATATGTTCCCGTTCGCCGCCATGAGGCAGAATTCGCCGCCGCTATCGAGCGCGCGTATCTTTTCAAGGATGCTGTCATAATTGAACCATTCCGTCGACGGGAATCGATGCTTACGAATATCATCAACGGACGCTGCACTGCCGAGAGGATTATGTTCTATCTCATCGTACGAGCCCTCGCCATACACAACGGCTTTTCGGCGCACACCCCAAATGTCGGTGCGTTCAGGAAGTTTCGGTCCGATGTAATCCGGTGCTATGCCTTTAATGTCGATGATGGTCGCGAGGTATTCATCAACGCTTATTCCGCGTGATGTCCGCAGATGCTTCTCGAGCGCACGCCGCGCTGCTGAGTTTATCCCCGAACACACCATGGCTATCGGCACCCTGTCGGTATCCTTATGCTCAAGCGCCAGTCGTACGCGATCGCGATGTGATAGTTCATTGTTCATATGATCCCTCCGCTTTCATGACGGATAGAATATAGTCAGACGGCGCCGTGAATGGAATGGCGCATCATCGCGTTTCTTGTGCTTTTTTACTGCCCGTCATATCTCTAAAAACCCGCCCGGCTGTATCGCAGGCGCATAGATGCCGCCCCGGGCACTATAGATTTTTTTCAATAGCGTCCATACAGGCATGTCTCCTCAAGCATAGCCAGATAATTTTCCACCGGAATATAATTTGCAACCGAGTTCCCCGAGCCCATCGCATATCCGCCGCCCGCCGCGCAGGAATCGATGAGGAATCGTGTGTGCGCCCTCACCTCCGTCTCGTTCATTCTCGTAAGTTTATCCATATCGAATCCGCCCATCGCGGATATCCTGCCGTTATAGTGCTTTTTGAATTCCCATACGGGTTCGATAATATCCTCGAACGACTGCTTCGCATCGAACCCGGATGCAATGATGTCCTCGTTGACCGTGCGCAAATTACCGCACGCATGGAGGATGACGGGCTTGCCGCACGCATGGATCGCCTTCGCAAACCGCGCATGCCAAGGGAAAATATATTCGCGCAGCATCTCGGGCGAGATCATCGTCTGCGTCTTAAATCCCATATCTTCGTACATAAGTATTGCGCCCACATCATCCATTCCCGCGCATATCGATACCCACTCGATCACGAGTTCGCCGACACGGTCGCACACCTTCTTAAAAAAAACAGGATTTTCTACGATACAGTAGCAGAGATTCTCATAGCCCATCATGCCAATGACATGCTCGAACACGCTCCGCTGGCTTACGATGATTTTCATTCCCGGGCGGAGCAATGCACCGTGCCGTGTTATCCGGTCAAAATCGACAGCGGCAATAGCCGGCCAGGGATAGCGTTCATAGTCGTTCTCATTGCCCATGAGCGACGATGTTGTCCCCCGGTATTTGCGATCTCGTTTGCCGCCGAACGCATCCTCTCCCGCACCCGGCGCCGCTTCGGCTTCCTTGAAAGTAAAGTTACCCGCGTTGCCATGCACGAAATCGGCCCCGAGATTGAAAGCGCATTCGATCTGCCGCCGAAAATTGTATTCCTCCTCATTCGCGCATTCATTCTTTTTTATCCGTTCGGCAAAATACGGGGGCATCAAACCGCCATGATCGAAAAACGGCACCCGGTCCGGCATGCCAGCTCTCGTCAAAACGTTTTTTAATCGTTCAAAATTCGGATCGGGTTTGATCTTCAGTCTCTCGATGACTATCATAGCTTTCCTCGCCGCGTGTACTTTTCAGATGCGCTTCAAGCGCGCTTCGCCGCAGATTGTATCCCCGAACCTTCTGCGGGTCATGCACGGATATTCAGTTCGGAAAAAGCCGCATCGCCCAATCCTCGGCAACACCGATTGACTCAAGCGCCTCGGATGCGGGACAAAGCGAACCCTTCTCGCCGTTCAACATGCGGATAAAATTCTCCGCCTGCGAGACCATGGCGCTTTTCGCAGGGAATGTCGCTACCGTCGTCGTCGGTACCGTTGCGCCGTCATTGCGATACACTTCGGTGCGCCCGGGGCGGTTTATTGCGAGGGGCGCGGGGAGATCGACACGGACATACCCTTTTTCAAAATAAATGATGCCATACTCACGCCAGTCCGTTGCATTATACGGCGAGAATTCCATGACGCCGGGCACGCCGTGCGCGCTTGCAATGGCGAACATGACGCCGGTAGGATCGGCATAGGTTATCGTGTATGCGTCCCCCAGAAGACAGCGCATAAGATCGAGCTGATGGCTGTGCGCGCCGGCGAACGAGAAGAATTTTCCCTTCGCCTTGTCATTGAACTTCGCATGATCCCCCGCGGGAAACGGCATTGGAGGTATGACGGCATTGCCTTTCATCGCCAGGCGGTAATTGTTCTCGATCCAGTCGCCCGATAGCGTCACCTGTAATCGCGCATAGCGCATGGGGCCGAGCTCACCGCTTTTCACGAAGCGCTCTATCTCGCCTTTGGCATAAATGGATGCGGGATCGCTCCGCTTGTGATAACCTACCACAAGGAGCGTGCCGTGCTTCTTCGCATCGGCGACAATGCGCTCGCCGGAGGCCACCGACCATGCCAAGGGCTTTTCGACGCATACCGGCAGCTTCGCGGCAAGGCAATCGCGTATCACGGTCTCCGCCATGGGTGTAGCCGGGAGCGTCACACAGACGGCATCGAGCTTCTCATGCGCGAGCATATCCGTGTGAGAACCATAGCTCTTAGGTATGTTCATGTGCGCGGCAACGCGCTTCGCAAGATCGGCATCGACATCGGTTATCGCCGCTATCTGGCAGTCGGGTATCACGGCGTAGTTCGGCAAATGTATGCACTGCGTGTGTTTTCCCGCCCCGACGAATCCGATACGTTTCATAGCGTGCTCCTCATTGTGGTCGATCCCGATGGCGATATAGTATACCGGGAAACATCCCGGGAACATGTGATATTATTCTGTTTCTTGTGTTTTCTTACCGCGCCGGAACGCCCGAGGGCTTACTCCGAAACGCCGGCTAAACGTTTTGGAGAAATGGGCCACATCGGCAAAGCCGACCTCGGAGGCTATCGTTTCCACGCTCATCGTCATCACCGTGAGCAGATGCGCCGCCTCATCAAGCCGCTTCTGTATCAGGTACTCTATCGGGGAGAGCTTGTAATCGTTCTTGAATTCGCTCGAGAACCGCGATACCGAAAGCCCGGCGATACGCGCAAGCCCCGGCAGCCGTATACGTTCCATATAGTGGATATCGATATGACGCTTCACGATACTCATACGGTGTTTCGCATCCGCCCCGTCGACGCCCAGCCGCCCGATATCGATGAAAAAATTATCGAACAGATTCCTGAGTACGCTCGTGTTCGGACGGTCATGGGTTATCATCTCAGTGTCGACGGCATGCTGGCATCGTTCATAAAATGCATACTCCGCGCAGGCTATCGGCACTGCCATCGGCACGCCGTAACGGCGCAACGCTTGATCGATGAGCGATCCGCGGACGGATATCCATGAATGCCGATATCCCTTCTCATCGCCGTAGCACAGCGGCATATTCGGCGGGAACGCCACGAACGACATCGGCACAACGCGCGTGCGCATGCCCCGTATGACAACGACCGCCGTAGTATGGAAGAACAGAAAGATATAGACCGGTCTCCCGGGCTCTGCACTCTTGTATACACTTTTGTTCGTCACCTGTCCGAGCGAGCAGACGGTAAGTTCGTCCTCGCCCTCATGCTCCCCAGCGAACACGTGATGGAAATTCTTCATGTACTGATTATACATTCAATAATGCATCGTGTAAACAAAAAACATTAAAAAGAAAAAATGCAACCACGGACACAGAGAAAAAACCGAGGGAATACAAAGAGATATTATTGCGGCTTTCATTCATTAAGCAACCTCTTCGCTGCCGGCTTTTTATCTTCTCTGCTTTACCTCTGTGCGCTCTGTGGTTTTCTTTTTCCTACATCATGATCTGTTATCAATGCACTTCATTCGTAATGACTGAGCGCCTTGGTCGCGCTCATCGATGCCGCCTTGTCCGCGGGAAAATATGCCGTCACCACCGCGATGAGGAGTAGAAGCATGCCGTTGGTACTGATGCTCCCGGCGACAGCGCTCACGATAAAACCGAGAGCGATGCATACGATAAGCATGACAGCGGCCATGCGCTTCGATCGGATGCGTGCGAAGATGAGCAGTGCCGCCGCACCGATGACGCCCATAGCGAGCATACCGCCGCCGCCGAAGAACACCGGTACGAAGGAAATATGTTTGTTCACGAGTATGATTCCCGCGGCGCTTTCCGTCTCAAAGGAGATGAGCTGTATAAGCGGCATGACCAGTAACGCGAAAAGCGCGCCTGCCACCGATGCAAAAAACGCAAGAAAAAGCACTTCATAGATGAAAAGGTTACGCACATCGACTGACTGCATGCCGAGCGCGCGCATGGTGCCGATCTCCCGCGTACGCTCTCGAATGGACATGCGCAGCGTATTGACCACGCCGACGAGTATGATGAAAAAAAGCACGATGACGCCTATCCAGGTGATCGCATAGAGCGCGCGTTCGAGGTCGGCATAATATTTCCCGATATCATGTTCGTACATGGTGCGCACATCGAGTATGGTGCCGGTGAATTTACTTTTCGATGCGGCGCGCCATTTTTTCTTAAGCGCCCGATCGTCCCTCGTGCCGGGAAGGAGCATCCATTCCCGCACACAGTTCTCCGTAATCGATGGCGGCACGTCGGCCGCATGCCCGCCGCGCGCGGGTATCGATCGGCAATAGGTACGATACAAGTCGTTCTCATTGAGGAAAACGAAAGGCAGTGGGGCATCGACGATATATGCGGTATAGTCATTCGTCACCGATATCGGCAGATAGGCATGACGATACGTATAGAACACCCTCGATCGATGAGCGATACCCGCTGCGAATTGCCGCGGGATGAACATGAGCCCCGTATTCGTCAGCAGCGAGCTGTCAACCGAAAAAAGCGCGCCCATGTTCGATACCGATGCGTGATTTGTCGCAACGCCGAGAAGAGGAACGTTCGTATGCGATAACGCTCCGTCGATGCGGGCAATGGCAGGCAGAAGCGCATTGCGAAGGAGTCGCGCATCGCCCTCTGCCTTTTTCGGGTCGGACAGTATCAGCTGTATCGTTGCACTTTCATGCGGTGCATATCCCATGAGCTCCTTGAGGTCGGATAAAAGCGCGAGGGACGCCATGCTCTGATACGAACCCACCGCGCGGATGAACGCCGCCACGGTGAACGCCGCGCTCTGCTCTATGCCGTCGATGTTCTGAAAACGTATCTTCACCGTATCGCCCACCCGCACATTGAGCGCCTTCGCCTTATCCTCATAGAGGAGTATCGGATACGCTATCCTGCCGTTGGTGAAATCGGCAAGATCGCCGGCGACAGTATGGAAATTCATCGACTTCGCCTCATCGATGCGTTCAGCGTTCCCCTCGACGCCGATGATGACCGATGTATCCGCACGTGCATTGCCGATAAGCCGCGTGTAAATGATGATGCTCTCATGCGCATACTTATAGTGGGGAAGCGTTCTCGCTGCGGCGAGTATGCGCTCCTTGTCGCGTATGATGGGCGCTTTCCTCCCGTGCTCGACGGCGATCACTTCGATATGTCCCGTCAGGAAGCGCATGACGCGATTGAACACCGTTTCCGAAAGTCCATGCGAGAACGAATGCGCAAGCGTAAGGACCATCATGCCGAAGGCGATGGCCACCCCGAGCAGTATCGATCGCCGCTTCTGACGTATGAGATTGCGCAGGCTCAAACGCGCGATACGCGTGAACGCGTGCATGAATTTCACTTGCTCGCCTCGATATGAACTTGCAGTACTACTCGGCGACCAGTGCGAAAGTCTGTCATTTGCTCAGATTCTCCAAATATGCTTTCGTGAACGTCCCGTGCGATATCGGTTTCGTAGAAATGCCGGAAAGCTCCACCACCGAGCGATTGCCCTTCTCGAATTCATCGATGAACGTCGCCTTAAGCCAGATGTACTTCCCCTCGACCATACCCCACGTGATGTACACCGCCGTCTGCATAAGCGCTCCGGACAGCGAATAGGACTGAACTATTTTCGGGAGCCCGTTCGACCGATCGACATAGTAGAGCTGCTTTGGATATTTCACATCGTTCACTTTATTGACAATCTCGAACCGGTAGAGCGCACTTTTCCCGATGTTGGTAGCGGACGCACGCTCCGTCACCGGTTTGTAAAGCGCGGTAAGCTTACGCTTCTCGAAATCCGCCGCTTTCGCATCAGTCCCGCTTATCGCCTCATCGCGATTGATATGCTGGAACGTACGCGTGTTCTTGCGGTACATCCACATGTCATCGCCCGCGCGAAGATATCCGTTACCACGTTCGGGCAAGGGGTCGGTCATGACGATAAGAAAATTATCGTTCGCATCGCGGCGATAGAACTGCATCTCGTAGGCCTTTATCCCCTGCGTCGCTTTTTCCTGGACGATCTTCACATGCGCAGAGAGATCGGTCAATTGTTCCTCGAGCGCCTCGACGCGGCTCATGAGGTCGGCAACGCGAGGAAGCTCTGCAGCGGAAAGAAAGAAGGCAACACTCACCCATACCGCCACGCAAAGCACGACACCCCTCCTATGAATTTGCACACTCACCCCCTCTGACTCCCCCTCTCTCGCGAAAATGCGAGAGAGGGGGAGAACCGGATGTATTTTAATTTCAAAATATTTTTTATATTTTAAAATTGTATTCATATCCTTGTCACCATTCTCAAGAAAATTTTATTTTTTGCGACCCCCTCTCTCACTTTCCTGTGAGAGTAAGCATTCTTCAAGCTGGATAAAACCGGCAA
>JBBTBY010000152.1 GCA_038043445.1 Spirochaetota bacterium | reverse complement strand
GAAAGGAGATTCGCGTAGTAGCCGAATTTGGGGTAGCTCGCGATGACGCGGCGGCGGATACGATGCGCCTCGTCGAGCGCGCGCACCGCGTGCTTGGTCATCTGTATCGTGAGATTGAATATCACATAATCGAACGCGTTCTCCGGGTAATCGGAGAGCACATCGTTGAGGTCTCGCTGCATGACGGCGACGCCATTATCAACGCAGGCGAGGAAATTCGCCCGATCGATCTCAACGCCCTGCACGGTACATCGCTTCGAACGCGCAAGCCTTGCGAGCAGCGTCCCATCGCCCGAACCGAGGTCGAGGATGCGGCTGCCTTCCGGCACTTCATCGAGAATGAATTGAAAATCGAGACGCTCATCAGCCGATGTGCTCCGCACCGGGACTTCTGCACGGTATGCGGAATCCAGGAACGAGCGCACCACCGATTCATGCATATCGTTCTTGATGAGGAATCCGTCATGCCCCGCATCAGTTTCCACCTTCACATAGGTCACCGGTATCGCATTCGCCTTGCACGCTGAGACTATCTCTTCGCATTGATACGGCGGATACAGCCAATCGGAACTGTATGAGAGGACAAGGAATCGCGCGGTGACATCGGCAAAAACGCCGGCGGGCGACGTTTCAAACCCCATATCGAAATAATCGATGGCGCGGGTGATAAAGACGTACGAATTCGCATCAAAGCGGCGGATAAAGCTTTCGCCCTGATAGTCGAGATAGCTCTCAACCTGGAATTCATCGGTGATGTCGAAAGCATAGCGTTCCATATTCTGCAGACGCCTGCCGAATTTCTTCTGCATGGCATCGTCGGAGAGATAGGAGATATGACCCACCATACGCGCGATGGACAGCCCCGCCTTGGGGTGTTCATGCCCGTAGTAGTCGCCGCCGTTGAAATTCGGATCGCTCATTATCGATTTGCGTCCGACCTCATGGAGAGCGATGTTCTGCGCACTTTGATAGAGCGCGGTGGCTATCGGGATGCAGAGCTTTACGCGCGCGGGGAAAATTTTCGCCCACGCCATCGCCTGCATGCCGCCCATGGAGCCGCCGGCCACCGCAAAGAGCGTATCGATATCGAGATGATCGATGAGCACGGATTGCGCACGGACCATGTCGTGTATCGTGATGAACGGGAATGTCATGCCATACGGGCGATTCGTCTCGGGATTGATGCTTGCCGGGCCCGTGGAGCCCTTGCAGCCGCCGATGACGTTTGACGATATGATGAAGTACTTGTCCGTATCGAACGGCTTGCCGGGGCCGATCATCACATCCCACCAGCCGGGTTTCTTGTCGTCAGGCGAACCGTAGAATGCCGCGTGGGCATCGCCGGAAAGGGCGTGACAGATCAGTATGGCATTATCTTTTGCCGCCGACAATGTCCCGTACGTCTCATAAGCGATCTTCATGCCGCGAAGCGACTTCCCCGAATCGAGCGTGAATACGTGGTCGCCGGGAAGCGAGAGGATTTTTGTCTCAACAACTATCTTTTCCATCGTGGCGGAAAAGTATACCAGAGCGGACGGCAAAATCAATAGGCGGTGCGCCGGGAGAGCGGTCCCGCCGCTTGCACCGGCAGTGCCGGCTTGACAGAAAGGATAGCCAGAGTACTATGCTGCCATGATCATGGAACGGTCCTATCGCCCTCTCCTGCCGATGCTTTTCGCGCTCGCTTTTGAGGCGCATGCACTCTCGCTGTTCATCCTTCCGGTCGAATACCGCGGGAAAGCAGCGGCAGCCGAAGCATTCACCTTCATACTCTCGGACGCCTTCGTGCGAAGCCAGCGGTTCACGGTGCCGGAGCGCGAACGGATAAAGGCATATATCGCCGAACAGGGCGTATCGCTCAAGAGCAGACAGGCCGGACAGATATGCGGCACGGTGTTCGGGGTGGATTATCTCATCAACGCCGAGATGCGATCGTTCAAAGCGGGCGAACGAGCGTTCGATAAGCGATCGACCTGTCAGGTGAGTGCCGAGATAGCCGTGCGTGTTGTCGAGGCATCGAGCGGAAGGACCGTCCACCAGGGCACGAAACGGCTTGAGCGTACGCTCGACGGCGACTGCCCGGTACTTCGCCCGGAAGACATCGCGTTCCTCAAGAGCCCGGCAGGTACCGTGCTTACCGATTGTATCGATGAAGCGATAGCGGACGCGATCGCAGCGCTCCAATACCCGCCGCTCGATGGGCGCATCATCAAGATAGAGAGAGGGACGGCATACTGCTCGCTCGGCGAACGGCACAGCATCGTGGTCGGACAGCGTTTCGACATCGTCAGCATCCGTGATGAAACACCCTTCGCCCTTCCGGACGGGCAGACGAATGTAAAGCACATACTCATCACGAACCTCATCCCCGGCGAGCTATCCTGGCAATTGGTCGGGAAAGCCAGGATAATCGAGGTACATCGTGATTTTTCGATCATGGAGCTCCTGTCATTCCCTGCAGTCATCCCCCCGCTCGCGACGCTGCGTATCCGGGAAGAATCTATGTCAAAACATTAGACATTTTCATCTGTTCACGATTCCTGAGCCTGTATGTTATATCAAATGTAAGAATTGATGATGACATCCAGGAGCCTGTTATGATAGCCCTTCGAATGGTTTTACCGTGTATTCTTCTGTATACGCTTTCATATGGTGCCGTAGATCTCTCCAAGATAGCGGTCGCTACGAGCGTGAACGGCAAGGTCATGGTCTACTCCGGCAGATCGATCGCAAAATCGGTGGAGTCCGGTGACCCCATCCTGGTCAATGACCTCATCGTGACCGGCGCAAAGAGCGAGATAACGATAAAGGTCGAGGATTTCGGCGTCTTTACTCTCAAGGAGAATACGAGCGTTCGGATAAACGACATGGTGAACCGCTCCGGTAAAATGAAGATGAACCTCTCCAAAGGCAATATGCTCTTCGGCGTCAAAAAGCTCATGAACGGCGCCGATGCGGTCACGGTCGAAACACCGAGCGCGGTAGCGGCCGTTCGCGGCACGTCGTTCAGCATATCGGCTTCTCCCGGCACAACGAAGATAGCGGTGCTCACCGGCGAGGTGGCCGTGAAAAGCGGCGGGAATGAAGTGAGCATCCCTGAACTGAAAGAGCTCACTACCGCGCCCAATAAAAAGCTCGAAGTGGTCAGCATTAACAAGGATTCTTTCGGTGAAGTGAAGGAGATACTCAATATCAAGGACATCGCTTCGATAAAGAACGTCGGCGACATGGCGGGAAATCTAAAAAAGATAGAGCTTGTGCTTTCCGGCGACATCGGCGCAGGTGAGACCACAGGCAAAGCCGCGGTCACCATCGAAGGCACCGACGTGAAAGCGAATGAAATAAAGAAGACACGCGACCTCGATGTCGAGACCGATGTCGATACGAAGCTCAGACAGAAGCGCGATAAGGATTCGAGCGAAGAGAAATCGCTCCTGAAGGACAAAAAAGACCTTTAACGAAACACTTGACGATCAGAATGTCTGGCTCATACTGAGAACGAATTCCCAACCCTTACCGAGGAAAGGCCAGTTAAGGAAACTTCCTACCTTGCCGAAAAACGATTCGCCGGTCTCGCCCGCGAAATCCCTGGGGCCGATGCTCGTCATGACAAAACGTTTCGCAAGATAGAGCCGTATCGGGAGCATGGGCATGAGCACACGCAGACCGATGCCGGTGGAATAGATATAATGCTTCGCATTAAGCAGGCTGTTGTCGAAATCACCGAAATAGAACTCGGGGTGATAGGGCCCCGCGCTGTACCAGGTCTGTCCGGCATCGAGGAAGGCGACGGCACCGAGCATGTTCGGCACCACCGGTACGCGATATTCCATGGAGAGCCGCAGGCGGCTTTTCCCGAGCGCGTACTGCTGCCCGGAACTGGCATAGGTATAAATGGGAAGCGCATGATAGCTTTTGAAATTCACATAGCTCCCCGCATCCCACCCGCGTACATCTTCGAGGAGATTTATATAAAACAGATAATTTTCCATATTCGACATGCTGCCGCTGAACGGGCTGTCAAGCAATGTGCCGTACTCGCCGAAGAACACAAGCGCGGAACTGAACGAACCGATGTTGACCGGCACGACGAGCGAGCCGTTCATGACGACCTTTGAAAGCATGGTATCGCCGAATATCATATCGGCGTTTATACCTGCCGACCATCCGCGCGTGGGGTTTATGATATTATTGCGGCTGTCGCGTGTGAGATTGAGCGTGAGCGTTACATTGAACAGCATCGGCGACTCCCAGCCGATGGTAGATACCGAATAATTCGTTCCGCCGCCATAGAGGTAGCGTTTCATCTCATTGGACATCCTATAGAACACCGGAACATACTGCGGGCCGTTCGTTGCAGCATACATCGGCTCACCGACCATCTGGTAATAACTGAAGAACGACGGGCGTACGGAGAACAGTGCGCGGAAGTAATCCCAGAAATAGAAACCGAGCGTCAACCCGAGGTCTATGCTTCGCGTACCGTACTTCGGATATTTTCCATCCCCGAAATTCGTAACGTCGGTGACCTGCGTCTCATAGTCATTGTACGACAATTCGGAGCCGAAATAGAACGGCAGGTTGAACACGTACGGCTCAATGAAACTCACCGCGATGCGCTTGGTATACTGGCTGATATCGAGTTTCGTGCTCAGGGTCTGTCCGCTGCCGAAGAAATTGATCTCGCGTATCTCGAAATTCAGACCGAGTCCCGAGGCGGTGCCGTAACTGCCGCCGCCGGAGAGCATGCCTGTCTGCCCCTCCTCCACATCGAAGACAAGGTTCATGAGGCCTTCCGTGGTGCCGGGGCGCGCGTCCAGTTTCACATCCTTGAAGAACTGCGTATTGAATATCTTCTCGCGGCTCGTCTGTATCTTCAACGCATTGAATATCTCGCCCTCTTTCACTTCGATAAAGCGGCGTATGACATGCTCTTTCGTCTTGGCATTGCCCTTGACGACGATGTTCTCGATATGCGCCTTATCCCCTTCGTAAATATCGTACATGATGTTCACGATATGCTTCTCATCGTCGACATCGGTCACCGGGCGCACGATACTGAAAATATAGCCACGCTCGCGGTATTTCATCATGAGCATCTGCTGATCGGTGGCGGCAATCTCGTAATTGTAGACATCGCTCTTTTTCGCCTTGAAATCGTCGTAGATGGACTGTGTGGTTAGAAGCTTATTGCCCTTGACGGAAATATCGCCGAAGAAGTATTTTTCACCCTCAGCAACGTCGATATCGATGAACATGTCCTTCGCGGTCTTTTCCTGCGGATTGCGCCACCGATAATCGATCTTCACGTTGCGTATGCGCGCCTTGTAAAAACCGCGTATCTTGTAGAATGTCACTATCTTCTCTTTGTCAAGCTCGAACGCGGCCTGCTTGAACTTTCCTTCATTGATGATGCCGAAGAACACATCCTCCTTCGTATCCATCACCGACTTCAGATCGCCCTCGGCTATCTCCCTGTTCCCATGGAAGCGGACCTGCCGCACCCGTATATCCTTTCCCTCTTCGACACGGAACACCACATCGACCGATTCATTTGCCTCATCGGCGTTCATCTCGGAACGGACGAACGCGGCGAGGAAACCGTCATCGCGGTAGAGCGAGGTTATGGCATCGGCAGCGTCATCAAGGCGTCTGCGGCTGAACACCTCGCCCGGTTTGAGATACGGCTCCACCGTGTCATTGAGCTGCTCGATCGTCTTTTTTTCATTGCCGATATATTCGATGCGGCGCACCACCGGCCGTTCATCGACGATGACGGTAAGGAGCACCTTCCCGCCGACATTCGCCGCATCAATGGAAATGTTATCGAAAAGGCCGGTCGAGAAAAGCGTCTTCAAGTCCTCATTGATCTCGGAAAGCACGAGTTTTCTGCCGGGGGCTGATGCCATGAGACCGCGGATGCGGCCGATATCCTGATTGACATTGCCTTTAACGAGAATATCGTAGATGACAAGGCCCTGATAGGCAGCGGGCAGCGGGGCATCTTTCAGCGATGCGAAATCCGACTGTCCGGCGTAAAGCGCGAGTACCGCGGCTGACGCCAGAATACAGACGGCGCGCACACGCGGGCCACAGTGTTTTAAAATCTCCATCTCGTACTAACGCTTATTTTTTGTTCGATATTGGTCACGCTTGACGGGTCAATTGTATATTCAAAGATAAAATTTGCAAGGTCGGAGAACTGTGCCAAGTCCAGTTCCACGGCCAGCTCATGCTGAAGCACCCGCTCATGTTCCCATAAACCAAGATTCCCGATGATCGTCAAATTGTATTTCAGATAGATCTCAGGAAGGAAATTCGCGATCTGATTGAACGGCAGATACTTCCCGAACGATACCCGCGTGTCCTGCAGGAAATACCCGGGGTTATCGAGCACGCCCGAGAGCGTATTCGTCAGGAGCGACATGGAAAGGCGGCTGAACGCGCCTGTCTCGATGCCGAAATAATCAAGACCGGTGAAACGCCGCACATTGCGCTCGAGCGGGCGGAGCACGCTGTCGCGCATGATCATGTCCGCGGGGAGCACGCTCGCGAGCGTACGCTGCATCTCGTCCTCCGCACTCCCGGGAGTGCGCTCTTCCCGGGCGGCGGGGAGCCCCACCAGTTCGCGCACGTACTCGTCCTTGACAGCAGGCACGGTATAGAAACGCGCGGGAACGCTCGTGGCGTACATGGGGTTCTTCATGATCTCGGAAAAGCGCCCCGACACCTCGAGATAGAGCGTCACATCGAGTGTTTCGCTGCCGACACGGAACTTTTTCCTTGTTTTCCCGCGTCCCTCGATGATGGGATCGAAGCTCGCAAGCTCCGGAAAAGTCACCGTGAGGTTCTCAAGCTGATACGCGTTGTTGAGATAGTACGCCGTTCCGTGATGCGCGGCGATACTCCCGCGGAGCGCAAGCGTCTGGTCCGACGCGCGCCCGAGTATGCGCATGCTCGAGCCGTCCTTGATATACGAATCCCCGACGATCGCATTGTAGAAATGAACGCTGTTCCCTGCAGCTATCGCAAGGTTCCATGCGGCATTGATAAAGAACTCGCCGAAGCGGGGGCGATATGCCGAGTTCCCGCCGCCGATGAACATGATATCGCTGTTCCTCGTCTGCACCGCACCCGTGATCCGCGGGAACAGGAAACTTTCTGAAAAATCAAGATGGAACGCTGCCGGACCGTCGAGCCTGAGGAAACCGAGGTCCGCGGAGGCGGTGAGCATGGTGTTCGATGAGCTTATCACACGGAACGCAAGCTGATCGATCATGTTCCGCGCAATGGAAACGGAGCCGTTGACCGTGACCGCCGCGGCACCGTCGCGGAAAGAGCATTCATTCGCGACGATACGCTTGTTCTCAAAGCCGAGATCGAGAACACAGTCGCGGAACTCGTTCTGGAACAGGTTCAGCCTCACCTGGGCTCGGCTCCGGAAGCGCCCGGAGAACGAGAGGTCGCCGAGCGGGCCGGTCGCATCGAGATAGAGCGTATATTTCTTCCCGTTCTTCTCGAACAGGTACGCCTCGCCGTCAAGCCTGACAAAAAGGAAATGACTGAGCAGCGCAAGCGGCGCCGCCGTCATCGTGCTCGAGGTTACTGCTATCCGCGCGATACCGTCCTGCACAAAACCCTTTGCCGATATCTGCTCGTTATTGTCGAGGAAATAACCGAGCCGGACATCCGTCCGCCGTCCCCGGTCGCCCCTCGTGAGCGTCCCGCGCAGGCCATGCCCCGTCTGCGAGGAGAATATCGCCACACCATCGCGATCGTCCATGACAAAAGAGAACGGCGGTATGGCCTTTTTATTAACAAGGAAATTCGCCGTTGACGCCGATACATAGCGCGTCTTCCCGCGGCGTACGGACCGTATCGCAAGCGCGCCGTCGAATACGCTCAGATAATCGAAATTGCGGCATTCGACCTGAATATCGGTCTGATCGGGCGACAGGAATATCCGGCGGAGATAGATGAGCTGCTCGTCGGTGACCGGATACCCGCGCGCACCGGTCTTTTTCATAACGCCGTCGAAGAGCGCGACTTCGCCGTTCCTCACGGTACCCCGACAGGTGATGTCGTAACGGTCGCCGAAAATATCGGTACGCAGGAGGGAAAATTTCCTGAGCGTTATGTACGGATCGGAAAACGTCCCGCCCACTTCGATACGCGCCGCGATATCCCCCATCACGTTCGGGACATGGACGAAATGGGCCGACGAGATATTATCGATCTTTATCTCGCTGTTGATGCGCTCCCCGTTCACATCAAGATCGATCATGGCCGTGCCGTTGGATGCCGGGGTGAACAAAGCCGCTTCTGCGTGAAGCACATCATCCCTCATGCCGACCGTGCCGCTCCCCGTCAGGCGCAGCCCTCCCCATTCATAGTACAGCGTATCGAGTACGAGCTCTTTCATGAGCCGGAACGACGCCCCTGCGGATATCGGCGTTGCTGACCGCTCGCGCATGGTGAGCGAACCGGATACTATGCCGTTCGTCGCCGCGGTATCGATGAGAAGTCGTATCCCGGCCGATATTCGCTGATGAATCGGCAGAAGTCCGGTACGCACCATGATGCGTACGCCGTCCATGCCGGCGAACCCGTTCACGGAAATATTCCCGTCCTTCGAGCCTATCGCGATAGTACGCCGTTCCTTCCCGGCAATACTCCCTCCGATGGGATAGATGCCCGCGGGGGTCTTCAAGCTCCCGTTGATGGAGAACGCATCACCCGTCGTTCCGTCTATCATGCCGGAAAAGCGCACCGTGCCCAGTCCGGTATGCACAAAAAGATCGCGACATTCGATACGAGCATCATCCATACCCCCCTCGAGCCCGGCGATCTTCCTGCCGGTGAACCCCTCGCTCACCGATGATGTCAGGCGATGCACTTCCTTCCCCTTGATGCGGACCGCGGTATAGCCGAGATCGACGAGGGCGGAGCCCCCGAGCGCGCCCAGTCCGCTGAACGCGGTAAAAAGGGATAAGGGCAGCTTGGCGACAGAGATATCGGCGACCGCTGCTGCTGCCGGGTCCGAGCATATCGACCCGGCAACGCGGAACCCTTCATGCGTGCTCAAGAAAGACATGGTCTTCGAACTCGTCTCGTATCCGGCGACGAATTGGGCGCGTGCACCATAATAATCGCCGAAACGCATGTCATAGATACCGATACGGTATCGGTATTGCCCCGCATCCGATCCGATCGACTCCGCATTGATACGAGCGGTCAGCCGTGAAGCCCCGAGCGGGAACGAAGAGGACGAAAAAACGACACGTTCCGGGAATGGCCCCGAAAAAGCGAATCGCGCCTGTGCATTCGCACTCCCGCCGCCGTACCGTACACGTGCGTCCGCCGTCACCCCGTTATCGTCCGCGCTCACACGAAGCCGAACTTCGCTGCTGCCCCCGGACATGCGCAGGCTGACGTATCGATCGGAGCCAATCTCGTTCCTGCGCAGCCGTGCATCGACAGCGAGGAGGGAAAGCCCCTCGACCTCATTGCGGAGCACCTGCAGTACGCCGGTGGTCTTCGCGTCATAGAACGCGGGGAACGCATGCGCGAGCGCTTTTGCGATAAGCGTCGGCCTGAGGCGATCGTGAGAGAAACGGACATCATACGTCCCGCGGTCGCTGTCCCAGAACGCCGAGCCTACCGACACATCGCGTCGATCGGTCATGTCGCCGCGCACGATGCCGTTGGTACGCCGAAGGGTGAGGCCGTATTTGAGCTGTATGCCCTCGCTGTCATACACGAGGATATTGGCGTCCGCGAACAGAAGCGCCGGATCGATGGTCGCCGCGATATTGCAGCGTGCAGAACCGAATCGGGTGTTCACCGCACAATAGTATTCCTTGCGCGATATCTCAAGCACCGCATCGATACCGTTGATGAGACCGAGATATCGCCGCTCGCCCTTTGACGGCAGTACATACGAAATGCCGCCATCATGGATGATGACGGTCCGTCCGCTGAACACTTCGGCCATATGCACGGCATTCGAGATGATGGCGGAGAACGGAACGGCTGCCATCTTTTTTTCCGGCAGCGGCAGATAGACGCGCGGCCTTATTACCGTAGCGACAGCGACCGCACGGCGTATATCGAACGAAGAGAGATATCCGCGGTAATCCGGGGACAGAATGAGCTCATCGATAGTGATGATCTTCTCAGCGGGCTTCTCTTTCGACGAAACGGATATCCGCCCGATGCGAACGCCGCCCCACCAGCTGAACGTCACCCATGCCTTTGATATGCGATACGTGTCCTTGAACGCCGAGGCAAGCATGCCGCGGACGGCGATATCAAGCGCTATGGTCAGCGCGAGCTGCAGTATGAACCCCGCGCTGATAATGGCGAGCACCAGAGTGACCAATGGATGCTTGACAATGAAGGAACGAATGGTGTTCATCGGCTCACTTCGGCACAAATCGTATCGTCAATGTCCCCGAATCGATGCGGTCCCCGGCTATCGCGCGAAAGCGGTATGTCCGCGCAGCGGCAACAGCATTCCTGTCGAATTCATTGTACCCGGAACTCTTTATCACCGACGGGGAAAACACCCTGCCGTCCGGAGCGACCTTTACCGCAACAAGCACGGTGCCTGCTATGCCGCTCCCGGCGAGCGCTGCGGGATATAACGGATCGTCCCTGTAGACCGGCATGCCGCGCGCATTCCCGTCCCATTGTACGCCCTCGGCATTGTTATCGCCGGCCGTGTTGCCGCCGCTTTTTTTCTCGCCGCCGGAAAAAAGGGAATCATCGTCCGTGCCTTTCAGATAATCGGAAAGCTTTTCGAGCGCCGAACGCGTATCGGTCTTCGCATCCCCGCCTGCGGTCTTTTTATTATCAATGACGATATCGTCGGGGCGGATATCGCTATCTTCTTTCAGTCCGGTGACACCGGCATCGGCCAGAGCGGCCTTGGTGCCGCCGTCAGGACGCGACATACCCGGGGCGCTCCCTTTCGCCCTGAAATCGGGATTCGCATAGAATCGGACGTCATCGGATACGACAATGCTCGTCTGCCGCCCCATCATCGCGGCATCGGGCCGATAGAAGAGAACGATAAGGATGAGCACGATGAAATGTACGGCCACCGACCCGGTGAACGAGAACGGCAGATTGTCGGCACTGAAGAACCGTCTCATCGGCCCCGCTCTCGCGGCGTTGTGGCGAGGCTCAGCTTCACGAAACCCGCCGCTTTCGCCATGTCCATGACGTCCATGAGCCTGCCGTAGGGTATCTTCTCATCGCCGCGCACGATGAGCGGATTATCGACGCCCTTTTCGGCGGCAAGCTGCCGCAACTTCGCGGAAAGCTCCGACGGCGACACACGCTCGCGATTGATGTGATAGACGCCTTCCTCGCTTATCGTAATGATGACGCCTTCGTTCTTCACCTTCTCCTGCGCACCGGACTTCGGGAGTTGTATCTTTATCTGCGGCGTGTTGAGCATCGTGGTGCTGACGAGAAGGAAAAGCACGAGATTGAAAAGGACATCGATCATATTCGTCATATTGATCATCGAATTGATGTCGGTCGCCACACGCTGATTCAGCCGCCGCTTGAACTTCATGCTCACCTCACGACGATGCAGAGCACGGGGCTTAAGCCCCGTGTTCTGCATCGTCCCGCAGAATTGCTTTTTTATCGAATATCATTATACTCTACCTGTCAAATTTAATCCATCCGTGCCGAAAGGCAAGAATGAATTTTCGTGCATTGCACGTTGAAAAACACCCGTAAGGCTTGTCCATGCATAAGACGCAGCGAGAGAACGCGATAGCCGGCATCATAACGCCGGAAATGCGATCGGTCTCTGAACGAGAGCATATCGATGGTACACTGCTTTGCGAACGGATACGTGCGGGTGAGATATCGCTCGTGAGGAACAGGCTCCGCAGTATCCCGCCCCTCGGTGTCGGCCGCGGACTCTCGGTGAAGGTGAACGCGAACATCGGGACCTCACGCCTCGCATCCAATCCTGAATTCGAAATGGAGAAGATGCGCGTCGCGATACGCTACGGTGCCGATGCCATCATGGACCTTTCCACCGGCGGCGATCTCGCCGGGATCCGCTCGCGCATCCTCAAGGAATGCACGGTCCCCATCGGTACGGTGCCGATATATCAGGCGGCGCATGATGTGATAAAAGCAGCGCGCGCACCCTCGTCGCTCACGGCGAAAGAGCTCATCGATACGATAACACGGCAGGCGGAAGAAGGCGTCGATTTCATGACGATACATTCCGGCATCAATCGCGAGACGCTCGCACGGTACGAGAAAAGCACGCGCATCGTCGGCTGTGTATCGCGCGGCGGTGCGTTGCTCCTCGAATGGATGACGCTCAACGGCAGGGAGAACCCGCTCTACGAACAGTACGATGAGATACTCGACATACTCCACGAATACGATGTAACGATATCATTAGGCGACGGCATGCGGCCCGGCTCGCTCCATGACGCCACCGACCGCACGCAGATATCCGAGCTCATCGTCCTCGGCGAACTCGCCGAACGCGCGCTCGCAAAGGGCGTGCAGGTGATGATAGAAGGCCCCGGGCACGTGCCGCTCCATGAGATCGAAGCGAACATCATACTCCAGAAAAAGCTCTGTAATAATGTTCCCTTTTATGTACTCGGCCCGCTTGTCACCGATGTCGCCCCCGGGTACGATCACATTACCGGCGCCATCGGAGGTGCCATCGCCGCGAAAACAGGCGCGGATTTTCTCTGTTATGTAACGCCCGCCGAGCATTTACGGCTTCCCGATCTCGAGGATGTAAAGGAAGGCGTCATCGCGTTCAAGATCGCTGCGCATGCAGCCGATATCGCCAAAGGCATACCGGGCGCCATGGAATGGGATATCGCCATGTCTAAGCGGCGCAAAGCGCTTGACTGGAACGGTCAATTCGAACTTGCCATGGACCGTGAAAAATGCGAACGCTACCGCGCCGATGTCCCGGACAGCAGCGCCGAGTGCACCATGTGCGGCGAATTCTGCTCCATGCGCAAGGATTCCGAGGTTCGCGCCCGGGCGAACTGACGCGTTTTTTGCCGATATCTTGTTGACACCGCCGTATTTCATGGTAAAATCCCCGCCATGGTCGACATCATCATCGACGGCGAAACGCTCAGGGTTGACGAGAAAAAAAATCTGCTGCACGCCGTGAACGAAACGAAGAAACATCATATACCGCATATCTGTTTCCACCCCACCCTCCCGGTATCGGGCAATTGCCGCATGTGTCTCGTCGAACTTGGCAGCGCCATCAAGGATGCATCCGGCGAGACGATAAAATGGACGCCGAAACTCCAGCCGGCCTGCAATACCGCGGTGCGCGAGGGCATGCATGTGCTCAACATGAAGAGCGCCAAGGTACGCGCATTCCGCCGCATGCTCATGGAGATGTATCTCATCAATCACCCCCTCGACTGCCCCGTATGCGATAAATCCGGCGAATGCACGCTGCAGAACTATGCCTATACCTACGGCGCCGGCAAGACGCGATTTGCGTTCAAGAAACGGCGTACGGAAAAAAAGAAGATATCGGACCGGATAATTCGCGACCAGAACCGCTGTATACACTGCGGACGCTGTCAATCGTTCTTTGAAACGGTCACCAGGGACGCGCCCTATGCCCGTGTTCACCGCGGAAGCGAAATGGAATTCGACACGTTCCGCGACCATGAATGGGAGAACGACTATCAGGGGAACACGGTCGACCTCTGTCCCGTCGGCGCGCTTACCGCAGCGGATTTCCGTTTCAAACGCCGGGTGTGGTATCTGGACAAGAAGCCCTCTCTCTGCATGTCATGCGCTACCGGATGCGCCATCGATATACACAGCGACCCGAACCGCATCGGCGAAGGCATCGTGCGGATAACACCGCGCGTGAACGAAAAGATAAACGGGAGCATCATCTGCGACCGCGGGCGTTTCGGGTATCGGTCCGGCAATGACAGAACACGGCGCCTTCTTACCGCGCGTATCGGCGGGAAGGGATCGACCCTCGATGCCGCTGTTGCCGCGTTCGATGCGCGTCTCAGTTCTCATACGCCCAGGCATATTGCCGTCATCGCGTCGGCATGGTACAGCAATGAGGACAACGCTGCGTTAAAAGACCATTTTTTATCGATGGGGATAACCGATATCGATCACCGCATCACCGACGAACAGCTCTCCGGCAGCACTGAACTGCTTGACGAACTCCTTATAAGCCGGGACAGACACCCGAATTCGCTCGGTGCCGCCGAGGCAGGCTGCCGTGCGGATACACCTGCCCGGACGCTCATCGACAGACTGGGAGCGGACATCACCGCCGCCGTCATCGTGCTCGACCCGGTGCTCGAAGCGATGGATGATATCATGACGGCCCTTCTCGCAACGAAGGCCGAACTTTTCATTTTCTCCGCTCATGCGAACGCAATAACCGACCGTGCGGCAGTGTCGCTCCCGATAACGGCGCTCGGCGAGTCAGAGGGAACGTTCGTCAACCGCATCGGCATCCCGCAATTCGTCCGCCGTGCGATCACACCGCCGGCAGGGGTACTGCCGCTCCGCGACATGGTGCATCGCCTGGAAAAGAAACTTGCCGTCTAGTGTTCAGCGCTTCGTCTGAAGGAACATCGCCCGCGCATATGCCGTTTTTTTCGACACGGCCTTGCTTCGTATGGATAGATTATTGTATGCCCGTGCATTGGTGAATCCGCCCGAGGTCACCCGCCTCAACTGGCGTGCGATCGATTCATTGTAGCGGGCATAACTGATGTACGCATTGCTCCATGACGACATGAGCTCATAGGTGCCGGTGACGAGGTCATGCATCTCATTATTATCGGGCTCCACCTCGATGACGCGGCTGCCGTAGCGTATGAGAAGATCGTTATCGTTCGTGGCACCCCTGTCCTTGAGAATGGCGATAAGCCCGCGATAGCTCGGGACGTGGTAGGGGTTGAGCTCGACCACTTTTTCGAGCGTAAGCTCCGCGTTCTGAAAGTCTTCCTGAAGAAAATAGAGTTTCGACAGCCAGAAATGATAGGTATAGAAATTATTGCGCACGCGTATCGCCTGCGCTATGCTCGCGATGCTTGCGGTAAGATCGTCCTGGCTTACCCGCTCGCGATAACGGTAGTAGTGATGTATCGCCTCAAGGCACTTGACGTAGTGATGCTTCTCGCCGAGCGGACGCGCTATCGAAGCGATGAGCGTCTCCGCTGTCTTCTGCTCCCCGTTCTCAAGGAGCGCGAGACAGTAGTCCAGATTGAACAGGAAATTCTCCTGATAGAATTCATAGAATTTCCTGTACGTGCTGAACGAGATGTTCGCATAGTACCGCGATGACAGCCGATCGCGCTCGGCGACGACCGGCATATCCTGGTAGTAGCCGATGTGCGGTGTATACGCCTCTTCCGGCAGGAATCGATCGAGCGGTATCGTGTTTTCCCGCGAGGCATGCGCCGTGCTGTAGAGCTCCTCGAGGAACCCGGTTATCACCTTATTGAACTTTTCCTGCCGTGACGAACGGGTCTTTTCCTTCCATTGATACGGGTTCTTCCTGTCGTAGATGAAATAGCGCAGGACGAAGTCCTCACGGAACGGGCTTATGCTCGTATTGACGAGCACATCGGCATTGTACTTCGCTGCAAGGTGCTGGACATTGCGTTTGACCGCATCGAAGGACCGATTCGTCTCGTGGTCGGGGTTCTCATTGAGCGTGGAGAACAGCATGAGGTCCTTGCGCACGATATCGCTGAACGCATAGGTGATATATCGCTGATCGGGTTTCAGCCCGTACGACTGGGCCTGGAAAACGACGATATTCCGCGCACAGAGCGGCGCAATGAGAAGTATGATGACGATGGGGCGGAGCATCAGCGCTTAAGAAGATTTATCTCGTCAACGGCGAGCGTACCCCGGACTCGATAGAGCGACACGAGGAGCGCAAGCCCCACCGCCGCCTCGACAACGGCGAGCGCGATGACGAAAAGCGCGGCACCCGCAGGGACGATGTCGCCGTAGCGATAGGCGAACCCGAGGAATGAAAGGTTCGCTGCATTGAGCATTATCTCAACGGAGATGAACACCAGGATGATGTTCCTGCGTATGATGACGCCGGTAAGCCCGGTCGCGAAGAGTATGCCGCTTAACGCGAACATGACAACGTCTTTGGGAAGTGCTTCCATTCGATACTCCGTGTCAGGCTGAGATACTATACCTTCACCGGCAAAAAATCAAATCGATAGGTGCGCCATGGCATATTGCGAAAGCCCCGAAATGCGGTACAATCCCTGCAATACTTGGAACGAGGTCGCTATGCGAGCATTATTCATCGCCCTTGCAGCAACATCCCTGGCCATCGCCCAGACGACGAATATCCTTGTCGGCGGCAAGTCCGTGAGCTGCACTAAATTCGAACGGAATACGAACAGCGGCTTCGATGGGACACTTTCGTCCGACTGCGTCATCCCGGTGGGAGCCTACAGCATCCCGTTCACCGGCGGAAGCACATTATCCCTGTACGCGACACAGCGGGCGGCAAGCGGCGTGCTTCTCCGTGACACGACGCTCAGCATCGGAGCCTATGATGTGACATTCCGCGCGGGATCGCGATTATCATTCCATGAGAACGGCATGGTGCGTGAGGGGCATCCCTCAGGCATGAACGATGTCGCTCTCGCTGTCGGCGCGTTGCGCATGCAGTTCAAACCGGCGGATGATAAAAAGCATTACACGCTGTCGTTCTATCCGAACGCGCGCTTCGAACGTGGCTACCTTGAGCGCGACACGACGGTGACGGTCGGGAAGAACGCTTTCGTGCTGAAAGCGGATACACCGGTAACGTTCTATGAGAGCGGAACGCTGAAAGCGGGGTATTGCGCAAAGGATTTCACCGTAACGATAGCAGGGGCTGCCGTAGCGTTCAGCGCAAACACCGAGATAGGGTTCTATACGAACGGCGGCGTGCGATACGGCTTCCTCGCGAAGGATACCACCCTCGGTACCGGCGGAAAAAGAACGACCTTCATTCGCAACGACGCGAAGACGAATTTCTCCGTATCATTCTACGAGAACGGCGCTATCGAAAGCGGCTTCCCCGCGCAGGACACGACGTTCACGCTCGCAGGGAGCACGTTCACGCTCGCGGCGAAGAACCGCGTCACGTACCATCGCGACGGTACGCCGCTGTCGGGGATCATCGCGAAACGCTTCGTGTATGAGAAGATACTCAATGACAAGACACGCATCACCATGATACTTGAACCGAAGGATATGCTCCACGTCTATCACCCCTCAGGGGCGATAATACGGTTCTATGGCGCATCCCCCCTCGGCATGCTCAAGGAGAATCTCCCGTTCACCGCGTACGGCAAAGAGATCATCCTGCCCCGCGCATGCATAGTGGTACCGGTCAATGACCCCTCAGTAGTGTGGAATATCACCGCGCTTGAGAACGTTCCGTACAACGGCAGGATATTCCTCCGGAGCAATGAAACAGTATCGTTCCGCGACCTTGAGCAGCTGTTCCGATGATACTCGTGCGATAGAAATACTCGTGTTGCAGCAATAAAAAACGACGGCGCATCCTGTGAGGACACGCCGTCGTTCCTTTGTGCTATTGTGCTGTCGTTATTTCATCACTGCAAGCGCTTTGTCCACTGCCGATGCAGCATCGTCGCCGTAGGCATCCGCGCCTATCTCTTTCGCGAACGATTCGGTGACCGGGGCGCCGCCGACCTCGACAATGCCCTTGTAGCCGGCATCGCGAAGCGCCTTTATTATCGGGCCCATATTGACCATGGTGGTGGTCAGAAGGGCTGACAGCCCGACAACATCGGGGTTATGTTCCTTGACCGCCGCAACATATTTCTCGGCCGACACATCGACGCCAAGGTCTATCACCTTGAAGCCGGCACCCTTGAACATCATAGCGACAAGATTCTTGCCGATATCATGCAGGTCGCCCTTGACCGTACCGATGGCTATCGATCCACGCGGCTTGATGCCCTGCGCGACAAGGACGGGCTCAAGAATGGTAAGCCCGGCGTTCATTGCGCGTGCGGCGATGAGCACTTCCGGCACATACGCCTCTCCGCGCTGCATGCGCTCACCGACCGCTTTCATCGCCGAGATGAGCCCTTCCTGGAGAATTTTCTCCGCGGGTATCTTCTCGTTCACCGCTTCCTGCACGAGGCGCTTGACATCGTCAGCCTTCCCCTTCTGCAGAAGCTCATTGATCTGTTTTAGATCGACCATAATTACTCCTGAACAAACTTGGACGTTGCCACATAGTATAGCCAGTATCCGCATACGCACATAGTACTATCCTGCGAAAACATTGTAGTATCCTGTAATACTACGATTTTTTCTGCTCCGAGAGTATCTCCTTCTCCATGCCGGAAAGCCATTTCATTCTCTCGATGATGTTCAGGAACTGCGTGCATTTCCGTTCGCAAGCGCCGCAGGCGGTACAATCCGCGGCCGCTTTGGCATCGTTGCTGAGCAGACCGAATTTTTTCTGCCAGGCAAGCTTATCCTTACCCGCAGCCTTCGCACCGGTAATGCGGAATATATTATACGCATCCATGAATGCCGGGATGTTGATCGCCGCCGGGCATTCTTCCAGACAGTATCCGCATGCGGTGCACAATTCGCGCGCAAGGTCCTCGCGCAGATAAGCCCGGACCGCATCCTGCCGCTCCGTATATGATATGTTCTCATCGACCTGTGCTTTTGAATTCATACCCGACAGCGTCACCGTTATTGCCGGTGAAGAAAGGCAGAACCGCATCGATGATGCTATCGTATCCGATGAGCCGAAAAGGGGCGCGTCCTTATACTGCGCAATGACGCCGCCGTGGAGCGGGTTCATCGCCACCGTTGCCATCCCCCGCTCACGCGCGTAGCGAAGGCCGTCATCGCGCTGGCGGTGATTTATCGCATTGTACGGCCCCATGATGAATTCGAATATGCCGTCATCCACGATGGACCGAATACCGTCGGAATCCATATGCGTTGATACGCCGATATGCCCGATGAGCCCGCGCTCCTTCGCCTTCAGTATCGCCTCGAGCGAACGAGAGGGGGCTTTTGCCGCCGCATACTGCTCCGGGTTCATGACGCACCAAAGAAAGTAGAGATCGATATGGTCCCGTTTGAGCTTCCGCAGCGAATTCTCTATGGCGGCGTTTATCTCATCGCCTGATTTCGTATTGAACCCTTTCGTCGCAAGTACCGCCGAACGGTATGGCGCCCGTTCAAGCGCCTTGCCGTATATCGATTCGCTCCTGTCGTCGCAGTAGCCGGGCGCCGTGTCGAAATACGTAACCCCGCGGTCGCATGCATAGCGAACGACACCGACGGCGTCCTTCTCGCTCATCTCTTTGCCGAAGCGCATGCCGCCCATGCCGAGCGCGGTCACCGAAATGCCTGTATGTCCGAAGGGAATACTGTTCACTGCTGGCCGAATCGCCCTTTCACCATTTTCACAAAATCGGCGTCGGCGCGTATCACATCAAAACCATGCTCGGTCGCGATATCGTCGCGATAGTCGAGAAGGGGTTTCGCCGTATCGACCTTGAACGCTTCCGCAAGATGCATCATCCACGCTGCCTTGTCGCCGGTATTCGCATAGAGTATCGCACGGTAGAGATGGACGAAATGAGGGTACGGCGTCTTCGCCGCGAGCGCTTTCGCCGCATACGCTTCGCTCTTCGCGGCATCCTTGAGATAGGCGTACACCAGGATGAGATTAAGGAGCGGCTTTGTGTTGGCCGGGTCAAGATCATACGCCGTGGACAGCGCGCTGATAGCATCGGCATATTTCTTATACTTCATATATACCGCTGAGAGATTGTTGTACCCGAGCGCATAGGAAGGGTCGACCTTTATCGCCTCTTTGAACGCCTCTTCCGCTTTTGGGAACTGCTCCATATCGAAATAGACGTTACCGAGGTCCTTATACTGCACTTTCTTTTTCGCAGCATTCGTTTCCGTCGCGATGAGCTTCGTGAACGCCGTCACCGCGCGTCCGTACGCGTCAAGCGCGGATATCCTGTCGCTCACAGCATCGAGTGAGCGCGCGTGATCGATATGCACGTACGGATCATCGGGGATGATGAGGGCTGCTTTGCCGTACGCCTCAGCCGCTCGCTTGTTGTCACCCGACAGGCGATAACACCGCCCGACCTCTCGCCATATCTCTTCGTTGTCAGGCTCTTCCTTCGCCGCCTTCTCAAACAGCGCTGCAGCCTCGAAATATTTTCCGGCTTTGGCAAGGGACTGCGCGAGCTCAAGCGCATCCTGCTCGGAAAAGAGCACCGCGGACAGGAAGAGCGCGGCCGTACATATCGTTATGACCGAACGCAGCATGCTATTTTCCCGGCCGCTCATCTTCATCGTTGCGCGTCCCGGCAGTAAGCAGCCGCTCCATCGTTTCACGCACATGGGCGAATTCGGAATTATACCCGGCGATGATGAGCAGATACAGGAGCACACACACGCCTATCTTGACCCATATCCATGCGGGCGTAAGGAACACGAGCGATAGTATGATCGCGGGGATGATGAAGGCGAAAATGTTCACGCGGGAGAAGATGCGAACCTCGCTCCCCTGCCCGTCCGGGTGTACCGCCCCGGTTACAACAGGGAACAGAAAGCTTCGGTCGCGTGTGTTCGGAAGCACAGTGAATTTTGTCCCTTTTATCTTCCCGATGAGCGGCTTAATGGGCTTATGCATGCCGATGGCGGTGAGGAAACCGGAATGCCATTTCCTAGGCTCAGTATATTCGTTGAGACGCTTCTCAACATCCGGTGGTGAAAGCTTTGTCTTTAAGGTTACGAACTCCAACGGTATCAATGCCATGGTATCTCCTCCGTAGGTCTGATACCGGTATATTACATCGTTTCCATCGAAGCGCAAGTGTGCAGGTATGCACAAGCATGCACAAGCATGCGCAAGCGCTGTCTGCCCTTTACCTTGTCATATAATTGTGTTATACTGCATGCATCACCGTCGGAGAACGCGATGTGGACCACCAGATGAGAACGCGCGTGTGGCTTGACCGTCATGGCAGGAATATACTGAACGGCCGCATCGTGATGGGGATAATCAATGTAACTACGGATTCTTTTTTTGACGGGAGCCGGACGCCGTCATCGGGAGAGGCGATCGCGAGAGCGGCAGCCATTATCGATGCCGGTGCACGGATGATCGATATCGGAGCGGAATCGACACGCCCCGGCGCAGAACCGGTCGATGCCGCGACCGAATTGTCGCGTGTCATACCGCTCGTGCGGGAGATACGCTCGCGTTTTCCGAGCATACTGATATCGATAGATACGTACAAAGCAGCCGTCGCGGAAGAATCGCTTGCCGCCGGGGCGGACATCATCAATGACGTGAGTTCGCTCACATTTGACAAATCCATGGCGGATGTGGTTTCTCACAGTAAGGCGCCGGTAATACTCATGCACATGAAAGGCAGTCCTCAGACCATGCAGGACGATCCGGCGTACGCCGATGTTGTCGGTGAGGTAAGCACGTATCTGAACGAACGCATCGCCCATGCCTGCGCCCGCGGCGTGGAACGTGAGCGCATCGTCGTCGACCCGGGCATCGGTTTCGGGAAAACGCTTACGCATAATCTCGCGCTCCTCAAGTCGCTGCCGCAGCTGAAAGAAGCGCCCGATCGGCCGGTGCTTGTGGGGCTCTCGCGAAAGCGTTTCATCGGGGATATCACCGGACGCGCGACAGGCGAACGTCTCGCGGGCTCGCTCGGCGCCGCGGTGGCAGCGGCCGCGCTCGGTGCGGACATCGTACGTACGCATGATGTTGCTGAAACGCGTGAAGCGCTCGCGGTAGCGGATGCGATACTGAAAATGAAAACGGCATAGACGGAGGCAGGGTGCTCTCTTTTCTGAACATCAGCGAACTGTTCAACTACCCCGCCCTCAAGGGTATTCTCTTCACCGTCGATATCATCATCGTCGGATTCGTCTTCTATCAGATATACCGATTGCTCGCCGACACGCGCGGCATCATAGTCCTCCAGGGCATAGCGCTCATCTTTCTTGCCACCTTCGTCGCACGCTTCCTCAATCTGCAGACGCTCTTCTGGCTCCTTGACAATGTGCTCAAGGTCACGCTGCTCGGGCTCATCGTAATATTCCAGACGGAGATAAAACGCGCGCTCGTCATGCTCGGTGAGCGGACACTGTTCAAGAATATCTTTTCTTTCGACACTTCGGCCCTGTACAAGATAGTCAACGCGGTGTATGTGATATCCAACAAAGGATACGGGGCGATAATCGTCGTCGAGCGGCGCGTGGACTTGAAGGGACTCCTCGAGCGGGCAGTGACCCTCGATGCGGAAATATCAAGCGAGCTCATCGAAACGATATTCTATCATCATAATCCGCTCCACGACGGCGCCGTCATCATCGACCGCAACCGCGTGGTCGCCGCGTCCGCGTATCTGCCGCTCTCGGAACGGGACACGAAGAACGGTGTTCGGCGCTTCGGCACACGCCACCGCGCAGCGCTCGGGATATCAGAACAATCGGACGCCGTCGTCATCGTGGTATCCGAGGAGACCGGGGCGGTATCCCTCGCGCACAACGGCAAGCTCGATTACAACATCGCACGGGAGGACATCGGCGCAAAACTCGAGGCGCTCCTGGGGGTAGAACGTGAGCGCCGATAGCAGGAAGAAATTCAAGACGAATTTCATCACCGATAACCTTGTCGCAAAAATAATATCGCTCGCGCTCGCCATACTCCTTTCGCTCTACGTGACATCGCAGGAGGATGAATCGCGCGATTACCGCGTGCCGCTGCGTGTCGTCAATCTTCCTGCCGACCTCCTCGTTGCAGGGGATGTCCCTAAGGAAGTGATACTGTCGCTCAAGGCGAAAAAGAACAAGTTCCTCCTTATCAACCCGAAAATCCTCGAAGCGAACATAGACCTCGGCAAGCGCACGGTCGGGAGCGCCGTGTATAAATTAACGCTCAATCAGGAATTGCCCGAAGTACAATGGTCGATAAAACCACCGGCCGTGGAGATATCGCTCGAACCGCCCGCGATACGCACGGTGAAGATAAACCCGGTCGTCGCCGGGACACCGATGCCGGGGTTCTACGTCATCGGTGCCGTCGTATCGCCTGCTGATGCGGAGATACGCGGACCGGTATCGGTCATACGCGACGTAACGGCGATAGCCACCGAAACGGTGCTCGTCGACCGTGTACAATCGAATTTCGAACGCGACGTTGCGCTCATCGCCCCCGACAATGTGACCGTTCCTTCGTACACCGTTCACCTCTCGGTACGCATCGGCGCCGAGGTCGCAACGAACATCATTACGAACATAGCCCCGCACTACGACCTCTCCGCGAGGCGTCTTGTCATCGTCAATAAGAACGACATCATCATCAAACGCGTCATCATACGCGGAGCGCGCCAGACGATAGAACAGCTCTCAGCGGACCAGATAGCCCCGAAGCTCATTGTAAAAGATATCACCAAGCCGGGAACGTTCCGCGGCGTCAAAATCGCCTTGGACCTGCCGCCCGGCGTTGAGCTCGTTTCCATCGAGCCGGAAACATTCGATGTGCGTGTGATACGGAAATAGGCGCTTCAGAGGAATTTTTTTATCTGTGCGGCGAGTTCGCTGTAATGGAACAATCGGTCATAATCGATAAGTCCGGCGAACGCCTGCGAATATAATCGAATGCCGTTCTCCTCGAATATCGACACGGGATTGAGCCCGCCGATGACGACGGCACCCACACGCCCCTCGCTCACCGGGATATTGAAGAGCGGCTGATTGGGCCTTCCGATCTCGAGAAAACCGCCGAGGCCGATGGATACCAGCTCGCGGGCGATCTTTTTCACGATGGCGGCGCTTGCGGCGGGAAATTCTCTGAAGCTTGCACCGATACGCCCCGTCCCTTTCGTTATCGCACCCGTATAGTTCGTCATGCCGCTTCGTATGAACACCTCGAGCGGGTCGATGCTCGTCCCGTCGTACATTATCACATCGATGAAACCGATGGGCTTCCTGTTCTGTATCTGCATGAGGCCGCCAAATTTCGAATTCGTCGGAACGCCGTATTTGAGGAGCACCCCGTTGAGCGTTATCGAACACACAGTACCCATGCCGACCGAACCCGCAGGAATGACTATCTCGCCGATCTTCTCGCCCGGCGGGATAATGACGAGGCGTTCTCCCATTGCAAATCCGCGGCGGTACACTTCCTCTATCTCATTCGTGAACCTGCCGATATGCGCCGGCTCTACGACCGTGATATTGACGACCACCGTGCCCTTTCTCCGCGCCAGATCAAAATCCATACGATACGTCATCTGGTCGATCTTCGCAGAAAGAAACCCGATACGCTCCACAATGACCTGGGTTTTCAGCTCGGAGAGCCCCCGTTCGGTGACCGCATACCCGCGCTTGCCGCTCTTTTTCACCAGATGCGCCTTCTCCATTTCGGAGAGATAATAGCGCACGGTCCGTTCGCTCGCATCCAAGCCGCTTTTCAGCAGGGCATCGGTCAAACCGGGGCTTGTCACCAAGCCGTCCGCGTTCTTCAGGGTTGTGAGTATGGTTATCTGGCGTTTATTCATGGCAAGGGATTGTATGCAATTATCGGTGCTTGTCAAACAGGATACGGCTCCCAATTCCCACATAAGATAAAGAGGCACCACGGAGATCACGGAGAAAAGGCCGAGAAAACACAGAATAGGAACTGAACATTTTCACCCGAAAGGTGAAACCTGCTGCGTATTATCTTCCTTCATCCTTTCATTACATTCTCTCTGTGCCCCCGTGGTTTTCTTTTCTTACGTGATAATTCGGGCGGCTCCGCACCCCAATGCATAAATTTTATCGGCAATATTGCCTATATTATAAAACACTTGACTATCAATAATATTTATATTCAATGTATTGACATATTCTTAGAAATACCTAGAATACATAGTAGGCAATTGATTGCCTATAAAATAACACAAGGAGCATGTATGTCACTCGTAAATGAAGTGATCGACAGGGTCGTTCAAAAGAACCCCGGCGAGAAGGAATTCCATCAAGCCGTAAAGGAAGTGATGGAAACATTGGAACCGACGGTCAAAAAACACCCGGAATTCGTCAAATCGAAGATCTATGACCGCATCGTCGAACCGGACCGCGCGATTATATTCCGCGTACCGTGGGTCGATGACAAGGGCGAGGTGCAGGTGAACCGCGGCATGCGCGTGCAGTTCAACAATGCCATCGGGCCCTATAAGGGCGGGCTTCGTTTCCATCCGTCCGTCAATCTCGGCATCGTCAAATTCCTCGGCTTCGAACAGATCTTCAAGAATTCGCTCACCACGCTCCCTATGGGCGGCGGCAAGGGCGGATGCGATTTCGATCCGAAGGGCAAGTCCGATATGGAAGTGATGCGCTTTTGCCAGTCGTTCATGCGCGAACTCTTCCGACACATCGGTCAGGACACCGACGTCCCCGCCGGCGATATCGGTGTCGGCGGACGCGAGATCGGCTATATGTACGGCTATTACAAGAAGATAACCAATGAGCACACCGGTGTTCTCACCGGACGCGCGCTCGAATACGGCGGTTCGCTCATACGCCCGGAAGCTACCGGCTACGGCGCTGTCTATTTTGCAGCAGAAATGCTCGCGACGCGCAGCAAAGAGATGAAGGGGCTGCGCTGCATCGTTTCGGGCTCGGGCAATGTCGCCCAGTACACCATCGAAAAGGTCAATCATCTCGGCGGCAAATGCATCAGCATTTCGGATTCCAGCGGCACTATCATCGATGAAGAAGGCATCTCTGCCGAGAAGCTCAAATACATCATCGAGCTTAAGGAAGTACACCGCGGACGCGTGAAAGAATATACTGAGAAGTACAAAAGTGCGAAGTACTATGACGGCAAAAGCGTATGGGACGTTGTTCGCGAGCAAAGCGTCAAGGTCGACTGTGCTTTCCCGTCCGCCACACAGAACGAGGTGAACGGCAAGAACGCAGAGGCGCTCGTGAAGAACGGCTGCTTCTGCGTCTCCGAAGGCGCGAACATGCCATCCGATGTGGACGCGATACACGCCTATCAGGCAGGCAACGTGCTCTACGGACCGGGCAAGGCCGCCAATGCCGGCGGTGTTGCCACTTCCGGTCTTGAAATGGCGCAGCAGAGCCAGCGCTTCTACTGGACGCGCGAAGAGGTCGATCAGAACCTGAGCAAGATCATGAAGAGCATACACAAACAATGCCTTGATGCCGCTGAAGCATACGGCAAGAAAGGCGACTATGTCATGGGCGCGAACATTGCTGGTTTCGTTAAGGTCGCAAAAGCCATGCATGCGTACGGCATAGTCTGATCCGACCACAATACAAGAGAACAAAAAGAGGGCGGGGCTATCCCCGCCCTCTTTTTTTATGTGCGCCCGAGAGGTGCACATAAAAAAAGCGGTGCACCGTTGCCGGCACACCGCGATTTTGCTACGCTACGCTAACGGGAAGAAACTATTCTTTACCTGAGAACTTCGGATATTCGTCGGTAAGGAGGGACATGTATACCGAAACATTGTTCAGCCAGCGCATAGTGCCGACATTGAACTCGAAAAAACCTTTCGGATACTTGCCGGTGAAGAGAATCGCCCACCATGCCAGAAACATAAGAAGCGATGACCAGATGAGCCGGAAATAGAGGCAGAACATATGCGGAACGTAGACATAGAAGACGCCGAAAAGCACGCGGAGAATGAGAAGCCCGCGGCTCAACGATGCCGGATAATTCACACTGTACGTTACGCTTGCGCTCGTGCCGCCCGTTCCGAACGCAGGATATTCATCCATAAAGTTCATCATGGATGCAGTCAATCTTGCGCCCCAAGCGCCGAATTTTACCTGGAAATCGAACCATCCCTTCGGATATTTACCAGTGAAGAGCACAACCCATGCTGCGAGGAAGGAAAGGATAGCCGCCCAGATTCCGACGAAAGCCATCAGAAAGAAGTGAGGGAGGGCGATATAGAATCCGCCAAAAATTGTCCTTAACAAGAGCTGTCCGCGAGAGTACTTGTCTTGATACTTGACACTGTACTGCATACGATTCTCCTTTACTTATTATTAATTGCGTAGCGGGGCGTATTATACCCCTCGGCACAGGCCATGTCAATAGAGCAATGGCTTTTTTTCGTACTGGATCGTGCTTCACAATTCGCATCGGTAGTGTATAATCCATGCTGCCAATGGAAAAGAAGCTCATACTACACGGCCATTTCTATCAGCCGCCGCGGGAGAACCCGTACTGCAACATCATTACCGAGCAGGACTTACACCCCTACCACGACTGGAATGAACGCATTACCGCCGAATGTTATCAGCCCAATGCCCATTCCCGCATACTGGACGGCGTCGGGCGGATCACGAAAGTGGTGAATAACTACGAATATCTGAGCTTCAACTTCGGACCGACGCTCCTCGATTACCTCGCCGCCCATTTCCCGGAAACGGTGACCCGCATCGTCGCCGCCGACCGCGCAAGCATTGCGCGCACGGGGCACGGGAACGCCATGGCGCAAGTATTCAATCACATCATACTTCCCCTGGCACGCTACGAGGATATGATCTCGGAGATACGCTGGGGCATATTCAATTTCGAGCGTCATTTCGGCCGCACGCCGGAAGGCATGTGGCTCTCGGAAACGGCGATAAACCGCGATGTCGTTGACGCGCTCTGGCAATGCGGCATACGCTTTACCGTGCTTTCACCGTATCAGGCGAGCGCCGTCATATCGAACGGGCAGGCGACGCAGGTAAGCGACGGTACTATCGATACGTCCAAGCCGTACCTGCTGAAAGGACATCGCGGCGGTGAGATAGCCGTGTTCTTCTACCACCCGGAGCTGGCACGGGGCATCGCCTTCGAACATGCGCTGCGCGATGCACACGGCTACGCGAAGCTCATCGATGATGCGTTTAAGCACAAAGGACTCGTGAACATCGCCACCGACGGAGAATCGTACGGACACCATGAGCCGTTCGCCGATATGTGCATAGCGAAATATTTCTCGGATATCATCCCCGAGCGCGGCATTACCGTGACCAATTACGCCGCTGTGCTCGCGGCAGCACCGCCGACCGAGGAAGTGCTGCTCCACGACGGCGCGAACGGCAGCGGCACCTCATGGAGCTGTTCCCACGGTGTCGAACGCTGGAGAAGCGATTGCGGCTGTGCGACAGGAAGCCATGACGGCTGGAACCAGCGCTGGCGCGGCCCCTTGCGCGCGGCCGTCGATATCCTCCGCGATGCTCATGAAGAGGCCGTCGATATGGTGATGCCGCTTTCCGCCGAGGATAAGCGCGTACTCCGCGATGCAGCGATAGCCGCAGCATACGACAGGAAGGTCATCCATGCGCTGCACGAAAAATTCGCGAAAAAGGTATCGCTCGAAACGTTCACGGAGATAATGGATTCCTATCGATATGCGCTCTATGCCTATACATCCTGCGGCTGGTTCTTCGCCGACATCACCGGTCTTGAGCCGGTACAGAACCTGAAATACGCCGATATCGCTTTTGAGCTGCTCGCCTCGGCCACCGGCAAGGCGCCGTACATCCTGAGCGCCCGTGCGCGCTTCATCCACGCCCTCGGCGACGCGAAGTCGAACATACCGGGAATGGACGGGAACACCTGCTATGAGCGATGGGTCATCCCTGAGCGATACCCGGCTGAAAAGATAGTGTATCATCAATGCGCCGAACATATCTCGCACGGGCTTGATATCAGGAAAATACCCGACAGTACGCTCTACGGAAACAGCGTACGCTTCATCAAACATGACCGCGACAAGATCGTTGCACTGTCGTGTTCGCCATCGGGACGCGAAACGCGGGTCACGCTCTCGATACGGCCGACGGATGCGCTCGCCGCCGCCGCTGCTACCGATGCGGGGACAGTGTCGCTCTCGTTACGCGATATCGTCTATGATGAGCGTAAGCGCATAAGCCGGCGGCTCACACTGCCGGAGACATCGAAACTCCTTTCCGCGGGACGCTCCGCGTTCGAGACCTCGCTCCGCATCATACGGACGGCGCACAGCCACGGCGTACCGCCTCCGCGTGAGATGATGCAGCTCTTTTCGGCGTTCTTTGCGCTGAAGCTGGAAACACTCGCCGAGAACGGCGGCTTCCGCGTGGGCCAGTATGCGGAGATAGAGTCGCTTCTCGCCATCGCAAAGGAGAACACTATCGTGCTCGATACGCGATCGTTCGCCGAGCGTGTAGAAAAGGACATCCGAAAGCACTGCAGAGAGATGTTGCGGCATTTCGACCCTGCCATTGCATCAGTAGTCATCGCGGACATGCATTTCGTGAACAAGATATCGCTCCCTGTCAGACGCTCCATTCTGGAGAACGACGTGTATGCCATCATAGAGCGCTACCGCCGCGACCGAACGCTTACCATAGCAGCGCAGTCATCGCTCATCATGCTCGGGCAGTGGTTCAACTTCAACATGGATGCAATAGCGAAGTAACGGAGCTCCGATGAAGAAGATACTCCCCTATTCCCGCCAATGGATACGCGAGAAGGATATACGGACCGTCGTCAAAGCGCTCCGGGACGATTTCATCACTACCGGATGGCATATCGAACACTTCGAGGAAAAGCTCCGCGAGTATACCGGCGCAAAGTATGCAGTGGTCGTTTCATCGGCATCCGCGGGGCTTCATATCGCGATGCTCGCTGCGGGGATAAAACCCGGCGACGAAGGCATCACGACACCGAACACCTTCCTCGCATCAGCGAATTCCATCTGCTATGCCGGGGCGAAACCGGTGTTCGCCGACATCGATCCCGAGACGAAGAACATATCACCCGCACAGATTGAACGCCGCATCACGCGGAAGACGAAGGTGATTGTGCCGGTGCATTATGCAGGACACCCCTGCGATATGGACGCGATACACGCCATCGCGAAGAAAAGAAAGCTCATCATCATCGAGGACGCGGCGCATGCTGTCGGCGGAAGCTATCGCGGAAAAAAGATCGGCGCGCTCACGCGCAGCGATATGTGCGTGTTCTCGTTCCACGCGGTAAAGAACATGACCGCGGGCGAAGGCGGCGCGGTGGTCACGAACAACGAAGAGTGGTATCACGTGCTCCGCGAGCTTCGTTCGCACGGGCTCACACGCGACAAGGCGCGCATGGAAAAGCATGAAGGGCGCTGGTGGTACGAACAGCATCGTCTTGGGTTCAATTACCGCATCACCGACTATCAGGCCATGCTCCTCGCATCGCAGCTTTCCGATCTTGACTCCTTCATCCGCCGCAAACGCAGCATCGTGAAGAGATACGACGAAGCGTTCGACGGCACGCCCCATGTCCGTATACCGGTAGAGAAGGAATACGCATTCTCACCGTATCATCTCTATGCGCTTGAGATAGACTTCAATGCTCTGGGCGTATCGCGCGAGGCTTTCATGGATGCGCTTTCCAAGGAAGGCATCGGATCGCAAGTGCTGTACATCCCCGTGCATACGCAGCCATATTATCGGAAGAATTTCGGCTATAAGCAGGGGGACTATCCTGCCGCAGAGGATCACTACCAGAGGAATCTTGCCATACCGCTCTATGCTAAACTGAGCGATGCCGACGTACAGCGCGTCATACGCGCTTTCACGAAAGTCTGCCGCATGTTCAAGGGATAGTGATCATTTCAGTCCCGATGCGAGCAGCCGATACAGTTCCTTTTCCTCGCGAGGAGCGGGCGTTCCGTAATACGATGTGTCAGTAGTCTGAAGTCTCTCTCCATTCATGGAAATGACCTCCGGTGGCATTATCGATGCACCATCCTATACAGATCACCCCTCTATGATCGCGCCGAGCGCAAGCCCCATCGCCAGCCGTGCAAGCGCGTCGCGGGCGGCCTGCTGCAGGAGGAGCGTCCTCGGATACGATGTATCGAGGGCGAGGGCCACGATATGCGGAACGGTCTCAAGCACGATGACCGCCGCCGCATAGAGAATACCGCGCGCCACCCCGTCGAACGGGAGCGACCAGCGGACGAAAATGAACACCGCGGCGATGAGCATTATCTCCATGGCGGCGATCGCCTCGCGGAACACGATGTCCGCAATACCGGGAACGGTACGCACCGCAGGGCATGCGGAAAGCATTTCACGCGTGCGGACCACCGCCGGCAAAAGCGAGAACGCGAAGCGCACCACCGCGGAAAAACCGCCGGCAGCAAGAATAGCGAAAAGATAGGTTATCGGCGTATCGAACACTGGCGCCCCTAGAAATTATAGATATACCATTCGTCACAGTCGGCACAGAACGGGTGCGATCGTGTAACGGTCGCGCGGTAATCGTCATCCATGCGCTTCCACAGGGCATGGAGCTCATCAGTGTGGATGCTCCCGATCACCCGCTCAGCGGCGATATCCTCTTTGCACAGACGCACGCTCCCGTCGGCGAACACGGCGAGGTCGCGCGCCACATGCCAGCAGCCGACATGGACGAGCGGAGAGAGATCGCCCACTTCGCGCCCTTTCATCTTCCCGCGGCAGCTGTCGTATTTCTGGAGTATTATCTGCGCGTCGAATTTCTCGAAATACTGATAGAAGGCCATAAGGTGATCGAAATTATCCTTCATTTTCCGTATCTGCACATACGCGTTCTTATTGTCGCGCATGAGATAGTATTCGATGTTCGCGAGCACGATGCCGAGATCGCCGCCGCGATACAGCCTCGCATACAGGGCGGTATCGATGGTGTCCAGATGGAATATGGTCTTCAGGCGCGGTTCTTTCAGCGAGAGCACCCAGTCGGCGAAAGTGGCATCGAATTTCATGCCGTTCGTTTCCAGGTACACGGTGAAACCGCGTTTCAGCGCCTCCTCTATGCAGCCGCGGACCTCCGCATGCATGAGCGGCTCGCCGTATAGTGAGAGCGAGAGATGCACATCGTCGCACAGTGCGGCGATCGTATCGCAGGCGCGGGCGAAGGAATCGCGGGTGAACGCGGCTTTCGGGCGGGATGATGTTTCCGGCGGCATGGTCACCGGCCACACATCACGCTCGGTGGTCAGTTCTATTTCCACATATGCCGGGAGCGTCCTGCGCAGTGCCGCATCGCGAAGGACGTTCTTCGCCGCATCATTGTATGCGAGCGACGGATCGGCGCCGCCGACGCGTTCGATGAGGAGCACATTGCGCTTCGTATCGGCACGGAACGAAAGCCGGTAGTACCGCATATCATCCTTTGAGAGCGACACTTCTATCTCGAAGAAATTCGGATCGATGAACACCGTTTCGTGGATGATGTCATAGGACAGCGGGAGCTTCTTCTCTTCGACAAGGAGCGACAGACGCTCGAGCGTACCGCGCTTGTAGATGCGGGGAAGGACGCCGACGGGATAGTTCTCGCCGTAGGTATAGTACGCGAAATTCTCATTGTGCAGTGCAAGCGCACGGACGGCCTCATCGGCATCGGCGAACGGCATATCCGCCTTCATGTGAACGATGTCGCTGTAACCGTCGGATATCTCCGAGATGAGCGCGAGATATCCCTTCGCGGTCATATCCGTAAGCACATGCCGCTTCGCGTTCTCGACACGGCTGACGCTGTCCGGGAGCGCGACAACGGCAATGTCCGCCGAAAGACGCTCCGCCATGACACGCGCGCGACGCGCGATGATGTCGGGAATGGACGCAGTACCGATAGTCCCATAGGCGTACTTCGTTACGCCCACATGATCGACAATGAGAAGCGTCTTTCCCATATCAGTGCTTTTTCCGGTTCTTTTCATCGACGAACACGAGCGCGGGCTTATGCGCACGCCCGTGGGGGTCTTCGAGCCACGTGAACGCCATGATGATGATGCGATCGCCCAGCGCCACAAGATGCGCTGCCGCGCCGTTGATGCAGATGACGCCCGAGCCGCGCCTGCCCGTTATGACATACGTCTCGAAGCGTTCACCGTTGTTCACATCGGCCACCATCACCTTCTCGTTCTCGATGAGGTCGGCGGCGTCCATGAGGTCCTCGTCGATGGTTATCGATCCGACATAATCCACGTTCGCGTCGGTAATAACGGCGCGATGTATCTTCGATTTCAGCATCTCACGCGTCAAAGGCGTATCTCCCCTACCTCGGTAATGCCGCGTATACGCTCTATCCGCGACGAGATATCCTTTTTCGCAACACGGCGGAGCCCTTCGATGCTGAACGCCTCCACATTGAACGACGCTACCGCGGTGGCATAGAGCATCGCTTTTCGTATCGTCTTCCCATCGAGCTTCTTTTCATGCGCAAGATAGCTCACGAGGCCGCCGGCAAAGCTGTCCCCGGCGCCCGTCGGGTCGACGACGTTCTCCACCGGAAAAGACACAGTGGCGAAATATTCGTCCTTCCCGACGACGATAGCTCCGTGTTCGCCCTTCTTGATCACGGCATACGTGAGCCCTTTCGTGATAAGCTGTTTCGCTGCGGCAATAAGGTTCTTCTCGCCCGTCAACGAACGCGCCTCCTGATCATTGAGAAGCGCGATATCGACGCGGGAGATGACATCGAGCACGTCGGACTTTTTCGTGTCTATCCAGTAATTCATCGTATCCATGACCGAGCAATCGAGCTTTCCCATCGCTTCCAGCACCGAACGCTGGAGCACAGGGTCGATGTTCGCAAGGAAGAGATATTTTTCTTTCTTGTATGAATCCGGTATCTTCGGGGAGAACGCCGCGAACACATTAAGCTCCGTGTTCACCGTATGGGCGACGCTCATATCGTTCTCGTAATAGCCTTCCCAATGGAACGTCTTTCCCGATACGCGTTCAAGCCCGACGGTATCGATGCCCTTCTCGGAGAAGAACGTCATCCCTTCGGCTGGGAAATCATCGCCGACGACGCCGACGAGCTTTATGGGGTGGAGAATGCTTGCCGCATTCGAGAAATGGAGCGCGCTCCCGCCGAGGCCGCGGGACATGGTCCCTTTCGGCGTCTTTACCGTATCGAGCGCTACCGAACCGACGACTACAATAGCCATGCATGCTTCCTTTTTGTGTGCAGTATTTGTGCCGGCTATTATACCGTCAAACTGCGGTGAATGCAATCGCACATTGCATTTTGGGCTTTCCTGTGATATAGTCAGCGTCCAGAAAAAGTCTGGGTATCCAGTAACCAATTCGGAGGTAACATGAAAAAAGCCATCGTACTCCTGTGCGTCATAGCGGTACTGCCGCTGGCCGCTGCGGGAAAGACAGTCAAGATCGGTGCGATATTCGCCGTCACCGGCCCTGCATCGTTCCTCGGCGCGCCGGAACAGAAGACCGCACAGATGCTCGTCGAACAGATCAACGCACAGGGCGGCATCAACGGGGACAATCTCGCCCTCGTCATCAAGGACTCGGAAGGATCGCCGGAAAAAGCGGTCTCGTTCGCGAAACAGCTCATCGACGAGGACAAGGTGTTCGCCATCATAGGGCCCACAACGAGCGGCGAATCGCTCGCGATCAAGAAGATCTGCGAAGAAGCGAAAACGATACTGATATCCTGCGCCGCCGCGGACGCCATCGTCAATCCCCTCGCGTCATGGGTGTTCAAAACACCGCAGAAGGACAGCGATGTTGTGAAATGGATATTCAACACCATGAAGAAGAAAGGGCTTACGAAGATAGGCGTCCTTTCCGCGAACACCGGCTTCGGCAAATCCGGCAAGGCGCAGCTTGAAGCACTCGCCGCCGGCTCCGGCATCACGATACTCATCAGCGAAGTGTTCGACAAACAGGCCACCGACCTTACCGCCGTGCTCACCAAGATCAAGGCGTTGAACGTTCAGGCCGTCGTCAACTGGTCCATCGAACCCGCACAGTCCATCATCCCGAAGAACATGAAACAGCTCAACATGAACGTGCCGCTCTTCCAGAGCCACGGTTTCGGCAATCTGAAATACGCATCGGAAGCGGGCAAGGCGGGCGAAGGCATCGTTTTCCCCTGCGGCCGCATTTTCGTCGCCGATCAGCTCTCCGACAAGGACCCGCAGAAAGCGGTGCTCCAGAAGTATAAGAAAGATTACGAAGCAAAGTTCAAGGAGGATGTGAGCACCTTCGGCGGACATGCCTATGATGCCATCCTTATTCTCACCGAAGCCATGAAGAAAGCGGGCAGCACCGAGAAGGACAGGGTCCGCGCCGCCATTGAGAACCTCAAGGGATTCCCCGGCACCGGCGGCATCTTCAATTACTCGCCGACCGATCACAGCGGTCTCGGCATGGACTCGCTCTCGCTCCTGACCGTTAAGGACGGCAAGTTCGTCCTCTACAAAGAATAAGCTGCGTATGAATACAAAAGGCCGGAGATCATTCTCCGGCCTTTTTTTACCATGCGATAAATAATCGATGCGGTGCGCATATGCCCCCTGAACAAATACTGCAATACCTGCTTTCAGGCATCACCAACGGCTCCATCTATGCCATCGCCGCCATCGGTTTCAATATCGTCTATAACACCACCGGGATAATCAATTTCGCGCAGGGCGAATTCCTCATGCTCGGCGCGATGATAGCGATAACCTTCTCGAAGATAATGCCGCTCTGGCTTGCCATACCGCTCTCGATAATCATAACCGCCGGCGTCGGCGCGCTCGTCGATATCGTGTTCATCCGCCGCATGAAAAAGCCCACCGTCCTCAATATGATCATCGTCACCATCGGCATCTCGATACTCCTCAAGGAGGCGGCGCTGCATATCTGGGACGAGAAGGTACGATCGCTCCGCTTCTTCTCCGGCGACGAGACCTCATCGGTGAACATCGGCGGGGCGTTCATCTCCCCGCAGGTGTTCTGGGTGCTCGGTGTGTGCGCCCTCATCGTATCGCTCCTTACGCTGTTCTTCCGCTATACCGCGCTCGGGCGTTCGATGCGTGCGACCGCATCCGATCCCGACGCGGCACGACTGTGCGGCATCAGTACGAAGAACATGATAACGCTCTCGTTCATGCTCGCGGCCGCTATCGGCGCCGCTGCCGGTGCCGTCGTGTCGCCGCTCACCCAGACGCAATACGACTGCGGGACATCGTTCGCCGTGAAGGGATTCACGGTGGCCATCATCGGCGGACTGGGAAACAGCATCGGCGCGGTCATCGGCGGCATCCTTATCGGCGTGCTCGAGGCGTTCAGCATAAGCTTTCTCCCCCTCGCCTTCAAGGATGTCATCTCCATCGGCATACTCCTCATCCTGCTGTTCGTAAAACCGAGCGGACTGTTCGGCAATAAAGCGGCATCATCGCTCAGGAAATTCTGATGGCGCGTTTCGCACCCGTACTGATACTTATCGCGGCGGTGATCGTCCTTCAGCTCGTACTCCACTTCCTCGGGATCAGTTTCCTTCTCACACAGATGACGATGTCCTGTTACTACGGGCTTCCCATACTGGGGCTCTGCCTGCTCATGGGCTATGCGGGGCAGATATCCATCGGCCATGCGGCGTTCTTCGCCATCGGCGGTTATATCAACGCCGTGCTCACAACGACGAACCTGAACGTGCATGACGGCATCGGACACCTCCTCGCAATGCTCCATCTGACGATATCCGGGACGGACATGTACGGGACCGCAACGGTCTATCTTTCACCGGCGATAGCGCTCCTGTGCGCCATGGTGAGCGCGGGGCTTATCGCGTTCGCCATCGGCATACCGATACTCCGTCTCAAAGGCCATTATCTCGCCATGGCGACACTCGGTTTCGGCATCATCGTCGCGAAACTCATCGTCGGGACGAAGATATTCGGCGGGGCCGACGGCATTTCCGGCGTACCGTCATTCCCGATAGGACCCTTCGCCGTATCGGGTGAGAGCGCACACCGCATCGAGAACTATTATATCGCCTGGGCGGTGCTCATCGGCGCACTCGTCCTGATAATCAATCTCATCAATTCACGCGCGGGGCGTGCGCTTTCGGCGATACACGGCGACGAACAGGCGGCGGAGAGCATCGGCATTGACACCGCACGCTATAAGCTCTCTGTGTTCGTGTTGAGTGCGGTGCTTGCTGCGGTCGGCGGGGCGCTCCTTACCCATTACAACGGGAGCATCGGACCCTCGGAGGCGAGCATAGCGAAATCGGTACGCTATGTCGCCATCGTCGCGGTCGGCGGCATGGCGAACGTCTGGGGCGCGCTCATCACCGGCCTTGTGCTCAACTTCCTTTCGCTGCGCGGTTTCTTCGGCTCGTATGACGAGGCGTTCTTCGGCATCATCATGATACTCATGATAATGTTCTCCCCCGACGGTCTTTTTCGAAGGCCCGATATCGGTGCGCTCCGCAGATGGTTGAAACGGCCATGAAACTTCTCTCGGTGGAGCATCTGACCAAAGCGTTCGGCGGACTGACCGCGG
>JBBTBY010000151.1 GCA_038043445.1 Spirochaetota bacterium | reverse complement strand
CGCATATCCCCATGTCCAGCCTGCGCCGATCGGCGAATAGTCGAGATCGCATATATCATTATGGGATAACGTATTGTACGAACTTTTGCCTATCCACACGCCGTGTGCGCCGTGCATGATGAGATTGAGCGCATGCATGTAGCAATTATCCACCGTGATGCGTTCGGTGCGCTGTTTTTCGTCTGTGTGGAGCGCCGTATCGCCGATGTAGACGCCGCCGCCGCCGTGATCGAAAATATGGCATTGACGCACGGACACATCGAAACAACCTTTCTCGAGCCAGAGCGCATGGACATTGCCGTGCGAGAATTCGCAGGCACTGAACGACGCGTTGCGAAGCCCGCGCGCGAAGACCATGGCCTTACGAACATTGACGAATGCCTGGCCGTCGATGACATCGGCAGTGCCGAAATCGCGGTCTACGTGCGTGAGCACAAGGCCCTGAAAACCGATATATTCGACGAATTGATCGTTCTTCGGGTCACCGCGCACGTCGATGAGGCATGATGCGGCAGGCGCGATCACATCCGCTTTCGTGATATCCTCGCCGGGGAGCGGCTTATACAGGAGCGTGCCGGAAGCCCTGTCCAGATACCATTCGCCGGGGGCATCGAGCGCCTCGCGTACGTTCTCGAAATAGAAGCGCGCATCGCCCCATTTCCCGAAGGGATATGATGAAGGGTTCTTTACGATTATCTTATTCTGGTCCATATCAATGGAATCCACCGTATGGAACGATGCCGTCCAGGAATGATACACCCACACGTTCACATCGCGAATATTTTCCCAGGCGAGCACGTCGCCGGGTTTAAAGAAGAATTCCTTTTTGTTATCCTTGGTGAAATTCGCCGCGCGGAAAAATCCCGTGTTCGGATGGCGCGAGCGCACCGCCCGTCTGCCGTTGATGAAAAGCGCATGGAAATACCAATCGCCTTCCTTAACAGCATCGATCTCCGTCTGCCAGAGCTCGCCGTTCTTTTTCCATCCATCGATGCGTTTGCCGCCGCTTAACACCGCTTTCCCGCTTTCTTCTGCGCGTATGAGCAGCGGATATTCCTTCGTTCCGCCGTCTCCCGGGATAAGCGTTATCGGATCGCTCATCCGGTATATGCCGTTCTTCACGATGACGGTCACCGGTCTATTGTAAAGCCCCTTGGCTTTCACGCCGCGGAGCATTGCGAGCGCGCCGTTCACCGATGCGAATGGCCCGTCGGTCTTCGCCGCGTTCGGTGCGGACAGCGTGCCCGTCCAGTCGTCATTGCCGGATGGTGCGATGTAATAGGTCGCTGCGTCCCTGACGTTCTCCGTGCGCGTTCGGATCTCGATCGTGCGTTCAACCCCGGAGGCAGCGAGCTTTCCCGTGAAGAATTTTTCGCGGCGCTCGTTCAATTCGTCGGCGGAGAGCGTGCAGGGATACACACGCACATCATCTATCATACCGCTGAAATTCTGCCATGTGGAGCCGACGGTGAACGGCCGGTCAGCGGTGAGCGGCGCATCGAAATCAGGATGAAGCGCTTTTTCCGTATCGAGCGAACCGTTGATGTAGAGCAAGAGCTTCTTCGCCTGCCTGTCGACGACAAGGGCGATATGCGACCATTCATTCGCTTTGATCTTCCCCGATGAATTGAAACTGGTCCCGGCAGTGGGGCCGCCGTCCTTCTTCCGTCCGAACTCGAGGGAGACATGCCCCCCCTCACGCAGATCGATGACGCCCCAGACGACAGGATAATTATCAACGATGCCGATCATACGCCGGCGTTTGTCCTTAAGGTCATCGAAGGTCACCGCGCTCGGGTTCGCCCAGAACGACACGGTCACATCGCTCATGCCGAAGGAAAGTGTCTTCGGCACATCCACGGTCACGACGGTAGCCGCCGTACCGTCAAAGAGCGCCGCCGCGCGCGACTTCCCGTTGGGCGCCCACTTCACGGCCTTGACGGGGACATCGTTCACGACGTCCTTCGCCTTCGTACCCGCGCCTTCATCGAACGGAATATAGAATATCGGCTTTTCCGCCGCGGCGAGCATACCAATGGCGATGAGCGCTGTAAGAAGATGTTTCATGGAGAATCCTCCGCAATAGTGCGAATGCCGACCGTGCCGCCAGTATACGGTATTTTTACAGAAAAAGGCAATTGATTTCCTGGTCGAAATTTGCATTTTTTGGAAAGTCCCGCTATCGGTCGATACGTGTCAAACGAACATCATCGAGCCAGAGAACGCTTCCCGGTTCATTGCCGCCGAGGTCGAACTGTACGAGCGCTTCGGATGCGGTGTCCTTGCTCCTCCCGGCGATGCGGAACGCCGACGGCGTTGACGTAAGTTCTATCGTGCGCATGCCGATAACCGTATGCGGCGCGTCCTTTCCCTGAAGCCCTGCGCGGCAGGACATCGGCCCGTTGGCGAATGCGCGGAAGGTGAGCGCATAATCGGCGTTCGGCTCGGCGGTGAACGGCTGCGCTATGCGGAGATAGTATACCGCACCGACGCGCTCATTGACCGTGAGGCGCAGGGAATTCTTACCGCTGATGCGCCCCGTGCTGTCGATCTCTGCGGCAAGCGCGTTCGCTGATGTTTTTCCCTGCCAGAGCAGCGTTTCCCAAGATTCCGTCCCATTATCAAAACCGCCGTTCCTGATGATATCAACGAGAGGCGCCTCTCGTACGAAATGCGCCTCTGCGGTCTTCGACCATTCGCCGCGGTGATGGGCACGTGCCCGGAGCGTCATGTCCTCGCGGAGCAGTATCGGACCGCGGTATCGTTCGGATGTGAGCGAGGGCTCGCTCCCGTCCTTCGTCACATAGATATCCGCACCTTTTGTTGCAGAGGCGATGGTGATGGATGTTTTCCCATAGAATACATCGTCATGCTGAAAATGCGGCTGCCATACACCGTCGGCTGCTTTCAACGGTTCGACGATAATTATCGCGTATTCCAATGCAGGCATATCGATACTTGTGGAAAATCCCGATGAGAGCTCGGTGACGGATACCATGCGCGAATAATCCTTCTGCGCGAATGCTGCATCATGCATATCCTTGGTGTACGGTATCGGCGTGAGGAGCTTCACGCGCAGCGGTACCCCGCCGAACGCGTCCGGATCCAATGAGACTGTGAACGGCGCGGGTGTTCGCTTCCAGTCGATACCGTGTATCGCGACCGGGGCATTCACCGTTCCGGGAAGCACCCGGGCGAATGCATATATTCCTTTTCCGCCGCGTGTGATATGGAACGGCTTATTTTGTTTTGTCCAGCGCGCATCGTCGATATCCGCTCCGTGCGCATACGCATCCTCATAGCCGTCGAGATACGGCGCCGAGGCGCGTATGAAAGCGAACATATCTGCATACTGCTCGGGCTTCCCGAAGAAGCGGTCGCCTTTCGGCGTGGGGAGATAGGTGTCCCACGGTGCTTCGATATGACCGCCCACGGCGTAGACGACGGCAATGGTCTTACGGATATGCGTTATCCAGTCAGGCGTTTCTTTGGGATCGGAACGCAGCGGCATGGTCACCGTCTGTCCGCGGTTGAACGATGCCGCCTTACGCATCGCTTCATAAAGATATGACGGCTGTGCATCCGCGGCGTTGAGCTCGCCGATGCATGAGTCGAATGCAAGCTCTATCTCCGACCAGTCGCGCACCCCATTGTTGCAGGTGATAGGCACCGTACGCCCGGTGATGCGGTTCACCTCGGTGCGCCACCATTTATTGAACTCCACGGTCGAGCGTACCTGGAAGCGTTCGAATTCGGCTCTGAGCTCATCCGGCGTTCCCTTCATGAAATCATCGCCCGACGGATAGTTCTTTCCTTTAAGATAAGCGCGGTAATCAAAGCCTGTCGTGTCGGTTATACCGAATTTCGAGAGCACGGCGGCATCGGTATTATCCTTCAGATAACGCTGAAAGCCTTTCATGCAATGATCACAGAAGCACCCTCCCCAGCGAAGCGCATGTTTCCCCTGAGCGGGTTCATCGCGCTGCATGCCGTCGGCACCGGCGCGTATGCTGTCGATGACGAAACGCACGTGGCCGTCCCTGAATTCAGGGTTATTCGCGCAGCCCCAGGGATTGGGCTTTTTCCATGCGCGCATCCAGGTCGCATACACGGGCGTGCCGTCGATGTTCACGACATTCCACTGTTCGCTCGAAACACTGCCTTTGTAATTGCCTGCCGATACCGCTCCGCCGAACCAGACGCCGAGCGCATGCACTTTATCGATGAATTCCTTTTTATCGGTGTATGTCCACTCAAGGCGCGTTACATGGAAACCAGCGACCGCAGCGAGCGTATCGTGCGGATCGCTCTTGCTTGCGGGACGCGGAGCGAGCGAACGCATGACGACATCGCTTGCCTTCGGCGCACCCGGGGGGAGCTGCCGGGACTGTGCCGCATCAGCAAGACGGAGTTCCGCCGCGTCGGCGCAGAGTATGACAACGATGAGGGATACCACGATCGACGATCGAATGTTCATAGGACGCTCCGCTCAGGGGTGATGATCATAAGTATAGCGCACCGGGGTGACAGTTGCAAATGCAAAAAACCGGACATTGACGAAAAAAAACGGACATATAGGATACGAAAATGCTCACCGCAGTGATCGAACTCGTCCGCAGGAAACACGCGCCATCCGCGAGGTGGCGCGGCTTGTCGGCATGCATGATCTCAGCTACTTCGCAAAATGTATGCGCAGCTTTTCCGGCCGCACGCCGTCGGAGATACGCGGGGAGGAATGATGAGATCCGGAGCGTTCCATGACCGATAGTACACCCGCAAAGCGCCGCTCGGGGAAAGAAGGCCCCATCCATTGGTTCCATCTCGAGCGCACGGCGTCCCCGGTCCGCCCCGTGTTCATCAACTTCGCCGTGACCGATGTCCGCCGGAAATTCGTTCTGCCGGCGCATCGTCACGATACCTACGAGATCATCTACGTGGAGCGCGGCGACTACCGTGCGCGCGTCAACGGTGCGCTGCTCTCGCTCTCGGCCGATGACGTGCTCGTGCTCAAGCCGGGCGATTCGCATGAGGACAGCTTCCGTCCCGGGCTTCGCACCATCGGGTTCATGTTCACCTTCCTGAAAGAATCCGCTGCGATGGGGACGCCGCTCGATATCTTCATCCCCGGGATACGCCCGTGCGACCAGCATTTCCGCGCGAAGCGGGACATATTCATGCCCGTCATGGAAACGCTCAAGCGCGAGACGGCGAGCGATGACCCCATAGCCCCCTATCTTGCCGATCACAGCGGATATGTGTTCTTCTG
>JBBTBY010000150.1 GCA_038043445.1 Spirochaetota bacterium | reverse complement strand
TCACGTAAGAAAATAAAACCACGGAGGGCACAGAGAATGTATGAGAATGCAATGAGGAGTATGGAGGATAATGCGCAGCAGGTATCATCTTTCGGGTGAAAATGTTTAATTCCCCTTCTGTTCTTTCTCTGTCTTTTCTCTGTGATCTCCGTGGTTTCTCTTTATCCCTATGTGAGGAATTGGGAGACGAGCTATTTTTGACATTTTTCCTGTTCCGCCCTATAGTTTATGGATGGGAAATTGGTTGCGTAAGCTATTTTCGATATTTCTGCATATTGAATGTTAGGCGAAATTGTTTGGGCAGCTAAAACCAAAGGCAAAATGCGCGCGCGGAAAAGAAACATGAAAAAAGAACCATATTTAAAGAGAAATGTAATACTTACTGAATATACCGAAGAATGGCTTAACAAGTACAACGCCGAAAGTCAGTTATGGGTTGATATGTTGAATGATAATCTTGTCGCAATACATCATGTGGGAAGTACAGCCATTGGCACCATTAAAGCAAAACCAATTATTGACATTATGATTGTCACCAAGCAATTGGAAAGGCTTGATACCTTCTCTTCTATTTTGCTAGGTAAAGGCTATGAAGTCAAAGGAGAAAATGGAATATCAGGTCGTAGGTATTTCCAAAAAGACATTAATGGTGAACGCGTTTATCACATTCATGCCTACGAAGAGGGACATAAAGAAATAGCTGATCACATTCTGTTTCGTGACTATATGAGGGAAAATCTCACATGTGCCTTAGAATATGAAAAATTAAAAATGCAATTAGCAAGCACCTATCCCAATGATAAAAAGGAATATGGAAAGGGCAAAGACGAGTACATTCAGAAGATTATAAAGAAAGCAAGAGCGCGCGCAGAAACGAAAGGAAGATGCCCAAAATTTCGCCTAACAAGCGGGTGGAGCGGACAAGTGAGTACACTTGCCGCTCACCCTTCCGTTGGGCGAATATAAAATGAAATATATTAATAATATAATTATTACCATAGCCTGTACATGCTTAATGACATGTACAATTTATAAGACAAATATTATAGTAAATAGAAATTACAATGATGTAAAAAACAGCATTGAAGAAGTAAACAAAAATATTAATGATAATCAAAATAAGTATGACTTAAAAATAGAATTATTTAAACTTACAAATGAATCCACGTCTCTGCAAATTAGTTCTTATAATTATTTTGCAATTCAAGTTTATGGAACATGTTTGAATCAACAACTTAACGAGAAAAATATTATTCGAACTAGTGAGGAATATATGAAAAACATTGGTGTATTCTTATTACTACACATATTGGGACCTGGAATTGGATATTTTTATGCTGCAAATAATAATGTTTATATTAATAAAGAGGTTGCACCATATCCATTGATCTGGCTTGAAGGTTACGACTCACTTGGATTGTTAATGATATTAGGACAATTGTTAGTACCTTCATTTATAAGGGATGGCATTTTAATGGGTATTTGTGTATTGGCCACGACACGATTAGCATTTTGGTATCCAGGAGTTGATTTAATATTGCAGCACAACTCAATAGTTGATACAAAATATAGTTTTAACGAATATATAAAAAATCAAACCACATATAAAATTGAATTACTAAAATGGTAATAATATTTCGCCCAACAAGCGGGTGGAGCCGACAAATGAGTACACTTGCCGCTGACCCTTCCGCTGGGACGCCAAGTATATGTACGAACATTGTACGAATTATGGCTGCATAATGATGGATGCAAAGGGAACGGTCCTGACGGTGGATAAAGAGAACGAGTTGTGCGCCGCGTGCAGGAAATGGCTGGCAGAGAGGAGGGTGATCAATGAACGTGTCCGGTAGGCGGCTGGAAATGAAAATTGCAGCGATAATGGCCATATCGCTCATATTGCATGCCGCCCCGGTTGATGATACCCGGAATATGATCGCGGTGAATGCGATGCGGCAGGTGGGCAGAACTTTGACCTATGACCCCGAGTATGTGAAACTTGATTATCCCATGGGGGACGTGCCGATAGAGAAAGGCGTATGCACCGATGTGATAATTCGCGCACTGAGAGGGATCAATATTGATCTGCAAAAGGAGATACACGAAGATCTGAAGGCGAGCTCGATAAATATCCCAACAGGTATAAAATGACCGCGCCCGATAAAAATATCGATCACAGAAGGGTGGAGTATGTCACGAAATATCTGGAAAGGATGGGGAAGGGCGTCTCGACGAACGAAAAGTATATCCCCGGCGACATCGTCGCATGGCGATTGAAAAGCGGGCGGCTGCATGTGGGCATCGTATCAAAAGAAAAGGTCGTATTCGCGAAGAACAGATATACTGTCGTACACAATATCGGCTCCGGTGCAAAAAACGAGGATGTGCTGTATTCTTATACGATCATCGGCCATTACCGATGGTGAAAAGAATACCGCAGGGCAGGCGGTCGGAGAGAACGATCATATGCCACCATTGTACAACCGCTCGGGAAGTATCAGCATGAAGATTTCGCATATAAGTGAGAATAGAATAGGAAAGGGATTGATCGCATTGTGCGGAATGGACTGCCGCCTTTGCCTTGCCTTTGAAAGGGAAAAGAACGGATGCTGCGGGTGCCGCGCGAAAAAGGGGAAGCGATTCGATTCAACGGATCGATGCAAGATACGGAATTGCACAATGGCGGTGAAGGGGAAACTCATCTATTGCCATGCGTGTGCATCGTATCCCTGCAAAAGGATAACGCATATCGATGAACGGTATCGAACGAGATACGGCATGAGCATGATCGATAATCTGGAATCCATAAAAAGATCCGGAATACGGGAATTCCTGCGGCGCGAGGAGAAGCGGTGGGTGTGCCCCGAATGCGGGAAAATACTCTGTGTTCACAGGCCGCAATGCCTGCATTGCCGGCATGTATGGCGCGAAGGTGTTCAAGGGAGCACAGCGAAAAAGCGAACGGGCGGCGCCGTGCACAGCGGCAAGCTGCACGTGAAGAACGTACGATAGAGTAAGGAGTGACTATGAGCATCATCGGCAAAACAACGATCAACCCGGTAGTATTTTACACGGGTAAATCCTGCGGCTATATTCTCTGGGTCGTGCTGCTTCTCGATCTTCTGAACATCAACGTTCTGGGCGGGCTGCGGTATCAGCCGCTTGTGATCGCATCGTATGTATTGCTCGGTATCGGAGCGCTCTTCATCATGGTAAGCCTCATAAACCTGGGGGCATCGGTACGCCTCGGCCTCCCGCCGGAAAAGACGACGTTCAAGTCGAAAGGGATATATCGATTGAGCCGCAACCCCATGTATATCGGATTGCATCTCCTTACGCTTGCCGCGATGCTCAATACGATACACATCGTGTTCATACTGATGGGCGTGTACAGCATCATCACCTATCATTTCATCATACTCGGCGAAGAGCGGTTCCTGAAAAATCGTTTCGGGAAAAAGTATATCGATTATACGAAAAAAGTGCGGCGATACCTGTAGCAAAAAGTTTTCCAATGGAGACGGCATGAGAACGCGAAGGATATCGGTAACGAAAGACCCGCTCGGCGACAAGAGCGAATATCGTTTCGAAACGCCGGCATGGCCCGCGCGATGGGTGGGCCCGCGGACGCACGAGATCGATACATCGACGGCGCTCGTGTTCCGTCTGAAATTCCAAAGTGCTTCGGCGGAAAAGATACGTCTGCATCTGTCGGCGGATCAGCGATATGAACTTTTCATCGACGGAGAATTCGCCGGGCGCGGCGTAGAACGTTCCGACCTCAAACACTGGATGTATGAATCGTATGAACTGTCATCCGAGCCGGGCGAGCACAGCATCGTTATCCGCCTCTGGTGGATAGCCGCTTCAGCACCGGCAGCCGAGGCGCAATTGTCGCATCGCCCTGCGCTTCTCGTATTCGCCGAGGGCGAGGCGAATGAACGGATATCGACGGGGGTTGCCGCATGGGAATATGCGGTTCGCCCCGGCTATTCATTCGCCGATTTCGAGCGCGATCATCTCTACTTCGCTACCGGTGCACAGCTTTTCATCGACGGTACGAAGGCGGATGACGAGCTTGATGCGGGCCGATCGGGGCCCTGGCTGGCGGTGCGTACGATTGAAACATCGGCGCTCGCCAGTAATTGCCGCGAGTCGCGCCCGTGGTGGATACTCCGCGCCGCCGCGCTCCCGCCGATGTACGAGAAGGAGATACATGCCGGGACGGTACGCCATATCGATGCATGCGCTGACGGGGATACATCCATCAGCGTTGATACGGCGAAACGCATCGAAACCGATATGCGCCCATGGCAGGAGCTCTTGTCCGGCCGGGGGCCGCTCACGATAGCAGCACGTACGACACGGCGCGTCATCATCGATCTTGAGAACTACTATTGCGTGTACCCTGTCATCGCCTGCGCCGGTGAGAAATCGTCCGTACGCGTATCGTTCGCGGAATCGCTCTATGAATACGATGCCGCAGCAAAGAAACGGTCATCGGCGAAAGGTCATCGCGGCGAGATGGACGGAAAATGCTTTTTCGGCTTCGGCTTTCATTTCATCGCAGGGCAGAGCGAGCATACGTATCAGCCGCATACGTTCCATGCAGGGCGATACATCGAGATATATATCGCCACCGGTGATGTATCACTCACTATCGCATCGTTCTCGCTCATCGAGACGCATTTCCCGTACCGCTTCTCGGCGGCATTCGATTCATCGCAGAAAGCGCATGCGCAGGTGCTTCCCATCGCGCTCCGTACGCTCGCAATGTGCTCGCATGACACGAGCATGGACTGTCCGTACTACGAGCGCCTCAATTATGTCGGCGATACGCGGCTGCAGTCGCTTGTCGCCTATGTGTCGGCGGACGAGGACGCTCTTGCGCGGAAGTGCATGGAGCTCTTCGATTACTCGCGTTCACCGTCGGGGCTCACCGCTTCGCGCTATCCGAGCCGCACCGTGCAGGTAATACCGCCGTTCTCGCTCTGGTGGATAGCGATGGTCCATGATTTCGCGATGTGGCGCGGAGATGCGGTATTCGTCCGCGAGCGTATGCCGGGAGTACGCGCTGTCGTTGAGCATTGGCTGTCACGTCAGGAAGAGAGCGGGCTGATACGCTCTCCCGATGGATGGAATTTCGTCGATTGGGTAAGCGGCTGGCGTGCAGGCATACCTTCCGGCGGCGAACCGTCGCGGGGGGAATTCTCATCGATACTGAACCTGCACATGGCGTATACGCTCCATCGAACGGCGGAACTTGAGGACAGTATGGGTGAAGCCGCCCTTGCGGAGCGCTGCCGCGACAGGGCCGCCGCTATCGTGAGCGCGGCCACGAAAAAGTTCTACGATAAGCGCACCGGTCTTTTCACCGATGATCTCGAACACAAGAATTTCTCCGAGCATGCGCAATGCCTTGCCGTGCTCTCCGGCGCAGTGAAGGGCGCCGCCGCACGATCTTTGATGAAGCGCATGTGTTCCCATTCGACTATATCGAAAGCGACGATCTATTTCAGTCATTATCTCTTCGAAGCGCTCGGTGCCGTCGGCATGACCGATGTCGTGCTTGAACGTCTGTCGCTCTGGGAAACGCTTGCAGAGAAAGGCTTCTCAACCACGTTCGAATCGCCTGAGCCTACGCGTTCCGACTGCCATGCCTGGGGAGCACACCCCGTGTATCATTACTTCGCCACGCTCGCCGGAATACGCCCCGATGGTATCGGTTGTAAGCGTGTGATAATACGCCCGCAGCCGGCATCGCTTTCATTCCTGAAAGGGAAAATGCCGATCCGTGGAAAGCATATCGCCTTCGATCTGATATGCGAGAACGGACTCGCCGGCACGATAACATTGCCGCCGGGATTGGAGGGGGATCTTCACTTTGCGGGGAAGAAGAAAATGTTAGCGGCGGGGAAGAATACGATACGGATGCGTAACAAATAACATCTAACCCCCAACCCCTTTCCGTAGCGGCTTTGGCCATCCATGGCCGCCGCCAGCTGCGCCATCCTTGGCGCACGCCTTCAAAAGGGGAGAGGGGTTTATTCCGCCGTCAGCCTTACATCATCCATATACACAACGGCATTCGTCTCATTATACATGACGAAACCGAGCCAGCCGAGTGAAAGGAAATCCGTGCTTGAGAACGGCACCATGATGTTCTTCTTTACCCCGTCGCCGAACACCGTAAGTCGATATTCTTTCTCAGCGCCGAACGTGAATTTGAGCGCGATGCGCGTCCACGTATCGAACGGGAGTACGGCAACTTCGGTGTCGCCTGCCTTGAGGCTGCCATCGCTCATGAAGTCGAGCTTCGGCCCGGTCTTGAACTGCGACGTGCGGTAGTCGCGCATCTCAACGGTGAAGTTCGCGGGGTATGCCTTGCTGTTGCGGAACGCGAATGAGAATGTGACCGTACCATTCGTCACCGTTTCGGCACCCTTGAAGTAGATGTTCCGAAGCGGGAGCCATGCGCGCGTAAGCCCCGGCACATCGACGAATTTGAGCGACTGCTTTCCGCTCGCGGCCGCTTCGTCGCTGATGCAGATCACCGCACCCTTGGCCTTGTCGATGCCGTCGGCGCCGTTCACATCACGCCCGACGACGCGATTGTCATAATTCTCATCGATGAGTACGCGCCTGCCGTCAGCGGCGGCCGTTCCGGCGGGCTCACGCTCCACATGCTCGGAGCTGACCATGCAGCCTTCGGCATCGACGATATTGAAATAATGGACGCGCGCTTCCGGCGGTAAGGGTATCGATGCACCGTTCTTTCCATCGAGCGCTGCATACGATGTTTTCCATCGCCGCTTTTCCCATTCACCCGCATCCGCGGTATAATTGAATTCCGCCTCGACGACGGGCTTTACGGATGAGAATCGTATCGATGCGTTCTTGCCGTCGTCGTTCTGAGCGGTGACTTTCGGGAGCGGCATCCCGTTCTTCATGACAGCATCGGCGAAGCGATAGAGTTCAGCGGGCGCCCATCCTGAATCGTGGCCGTGCGGCATGCCGACGCGCAGAACGAAATTGCTCGTCCCCGGCGCAGCACGATAGGAACGCTGCCATGACGGCATGTGGAAGAAATGATCGACGGTGCCGTTAAGCCACAGCATCGGCATGCGTGCGTTGGAGAGATACGTCGATGCGTCCCAGAGCGACACCCATTTTTCGCCGCGTTCACCCATACCTTTCAATGGATCCGTCCACGTGCTGTTGTACTGATAGAACCCGCAGCCGTACACCGGCATGGCAAGTGCGAATCGACTGTCCACTCCGGCGCACATCGAGGTAAGATATCCGCCCCATGATATGCCGGTAATACCGATGCGCGATGCGTCAACTTCGGGATACGAACGTATGAGCGAGTGTGCGCGTACAACGGCGGCTACCGCATGATAGCTCCATTGATCCTCGATGGGATCGTCGATCTGCGTGAAACCGCCCCAGCCGTCCGGGCCCGCAGAGGCGTGGCGCACACGGCCGCTCTTATTCGTCGACGGTACTGCTCCGGCGGTATCAACGGCTATGGCTGCATATCCTTTGTCATTCCATATCTTCACCCAGCGCGCGAACGCGGTGCCGCCGCCGCCGTGCACGACGACCATCGCGGGGTATTTCGATCCGCCCTTCGGCGCGCCGTACCACGCGAACACACGCGTGGGATTCCCCTTATACGGTTGTCCCTCGAAAAAGAGCGGCCGAACGCCGTCGACGGAGACGCCGGTAAGGTCGACATCGTCAGCGGGGAATACTGCCGGTGTCGTACCGAGCGCTGTCAGGTCCCACGGAAAGCGATACGGCTCCCCGGCGAAGACTATCGCAGATGATACAATAAGAACGATATATTTTATCATGGTCTATTGTACCTCATCGATCTTTACATTGTCAATATACCAGTTCGCCGCGGCGGTCCCGGAGCTTATGAAACCGAACCAGGTGAGCGCCTTGAATTTCTCCGAGACGAACGGCACGGTCTTCTTTACCGACGCGCCGCCGGTGATCGTACAGTCGAATGTCTTGGCACCGTTCACGGCGAATACCATTTCAATATGCGACCACTGTCCTTTCGCAAGCGCACCCGCCTCGGCCGTACCGATGGTCAATGCGCCGTCGGCAGTGACCGTGACCTTCGGCCCGGTGATGTAGCCGCCCTGCGAATAATCACGCGCTTCTATCTCGAACTGCGCCGGCTTTTCAGCACTGTTCATCACATCGCAGGATATCCTTATTTTCCCGGCAGTGTAATTCATGCTATAGAAGAGATGCGGATTATACGGCTTTATCCCTTCTGTATCGGTGAACATGAGCGACTTCGTTCCGCCGGCAGCCGCCGCATCGGTGATGCGTATCGTGCCCGCGCCCTCTTCGTTCACGCCGCCCTTCGCCGTGCGCGTCCCGACGGCCTCGTTCTCGAAATCGTAGTCGATGCGCTCTTTCGGGGCTGCAGGCGGGAGCTTGAATTTTCCCGCGAATGACGGATCGATATCGCCGAGTATCATGAAGCTCCCGACATACCACATATTATCCGCGTAGCGGTTTGGGTCATCTATCTTATTGCCGTTCCTTTTTAATATCTCAGCTTTATTGGTGATGGGCTCCGCTATCTCAAAGCGTACGGTATGATCTCCTGCGGGAAGCTCCGGAAGAAAGAAGAACTGCGTGCGGTGATACGTGCAGTAATGATCGAAGCGCTGGCGCAGCACCGATGGCTGACCGTCGACGCTTACCTTGATCTGACCGGTGTTCGGTCCGACAAGATCGACAGCGCCCGCGACGGTGCCGTTGAATTTCAACGTTATCGATTCGCCTATCTTATTGCATTTCACTATGGTCGGCATGAACGTTTTGAACCGCGATGCGATGGGGTCGCTCGTCATATCGACGGTGAACCAGCCGCCGGAGAGCGCAACATCGGTAAGATTTGCCATCTTCGCTTTTTCCCAATTCATCGCATCGATGGCCTCAGGGGTGATGTGTTTGCCTGCCGTACCGGTCTCTTTCATGGCAGCGAGCGAGCGTGTGATGACCGTTTTGTAGACATTGTGTCCGCTCTCGATCAATGGGTGCACACCGTCGGTCGAGAAAAGTATCTTTCCTTCCGGCGCGGGTTCTTTCCCTTTGAAGATAAGCGCGCCTTCCTTTTCAAGCCGGCTGACTTCGGGACCGTAATCCACGCTCGGTATGCCGTAGTGGTTCGCGATGCGCTCCATCACGGAACCGAATCCCGTATTACTTCCTGCCTGTATCGTGGGGAGCATAGTGTGACTGAGCGTGTATACGAAGCAGATATCGGTCGATGGGTCTTTATTCCATATCTGACGGACTATGCCTTCCACCGAGCGAAGCTCCGCAGCGCCGCCGCCGTTCACGCGGAATTCCACAAAAACGATATCGGGGTTGTGTTTGAGCACATGTTCATGGATACGGAACGCTCCGTAGTCGGAGCCGGTGCCGCCGATAGCGGCGTTGATCTCGATGATATTCGCCGAGGGGAATTCTTTTTTGAACCACGCAAGCGATTTTCCGCGCCAGCCGCCGCCCGTATCCTCGCTCCCGCCGGCGGCGGTGATGCTTCCGCCCAGATACGCGATGCGCGTTTCTTTCCCTCCAGCAAGTTTCGCGAACACATTCGGCAGCCCGTCGCGTGCACGCAATTCCTCGACGATCGCGATGTCGTGTTCATACTTCGGTGCCTGTGACCAGAGCATAACAGCTGCGAATGTCAGGAGAATGCATCGCATCATCATATTCCACCTCGATGGACCTAGTATATAAGATAATGTCCTGTACGTAAATGCATTTTTTGGAAGGAATTGTAAGTATTTGGAAATGTTATTGCTTCATTATCCTCACATCATCGATAAAATACGTTCCCGGTGTCTGCGGCACAAAGAAAAGAACATGCTCATCCGCTTTATATTCCGCCGGAACGCTGATGATGGTGCTTACTTCCGTCCACTCCGTGCCGACATCGAATGTCTTATCGCCGTAGAACTGATACGGCGGCTTCTGCGTGCGGACATGCGCCTGTATCTTCTGCGCACCGCTTCCCTTCACGCGCAGTGAGAGCGTATACGATGCGCCGGGAATCAGTGCCGGTCTTGACTGATAGAATTGGCCGCCCGCTTTGCCGAGCGTGATCTTCGCGCATTTCCCCGATGCGCCATCCTCATTCACGTATTCCAGCGTAATGACGTCCGGCTTTGCGGTCGGATAAAGGCTCCAGTCTGCAGCGGTATCAAATGAGCCGTCGCGTACCGAGGGTGCTGCACTGCTTATCGTTATTTTTCCGTCGGGGCCGGTATCGCTTGCCGCGCGCGCCAAAGCGGCGGCCGCTTCCTCTTTCGTCGCTGTCTTTCCGCCGAGATGCGCGCGGACGGAATCTGCCACCTGTTTCGCCTGCATCTTCTTCGCATCGGTGTTATGATGAAAGGTGTCCGTCCAGTATTTCGCGCGGTCAAGGCCGTCCATGAGCGAGAAAAGATCGTTCACGGGGAGCTCGAATTCCGCGGCGACCTTCGCGCCGATCTCATTGAGCACCTTCGCCTTCTCAGTAAGCGCCGCATCCTTTAACGGTGTTGAGGAACACCACACGAGCTTTGCCTTCGGGCGTTCCTTGCGGATAAGCGCGAACGCCGCACGCAGCGCTTTCTCCCATTCGTCCGGCGGCGTGTTGAGACTGTGCAGTCCATTGTTGAAATGAATGACCGCATACTCGTATTCATTCATGATGAACGAGAGTTCTTTCAGGTACGAACGGTCGCTCACGCATTTCGATGTCGCATAGAAGCCGACATATGCCGTACCGGCAAGCTCATCGCGTGTCATCGATTGATACCCGTTGCAGATGGAATCGCCGACAAGGAGCACGCGCGGTAGTTTGTTGTCAGTCGCGTTATAGACGTAGGTTATCGTCCATTCCGTACCTTCACGCGGATGATCGTATGCTGCCAGTGATGCCATGATGAGCACTCCCATCCATATGATATTCCATGTGTTCCTCATTTTCAACTCCTACTATCGTCCGTTCTCTTTCGTCAAATGATATCTCATGTTAGCCTGCTGCATTTGGTGCTACTCCAGAACGCAATATCCAGCATTGTAAAGCTGGAACGTCGCGCCGCGCGTACCGACAAGATTGACCCATTCGCTTTTCTCGGTGCGCCGCACGCCGATGTTGAACCCGAGTTTCATCCCCGGTGACGCCGTTACCCCGAGCGATGCAAGCGGTATCGCCCATTCCGAGACCCAGCGCCCGTTGCCCGTCTTCGCCGCATGGCGAACGGCATCGCCCATCTTTTTCACCGCGTCCGTATTCGCCCCGCCGTCGGGGACGCTTGTATGTCCTCCGTCGGAAAATCCGTGGAGCACAAAGACGCGCTCAAGCATCGTGCCCTTGACGGCGGCGATGCATATCTCCACGCCGTCGGAAGCGCCCCACTGCGATCCCTTTTTTATTTTCTCCGTGTCGCAGGGAACCGATACCGCGCAATAGAGCGTAGTGTTGTCATGGCTCATGAAGGCGGAACATGGCGGCGTGGTTATCTTTACGCGCATCGGCGTCTCTTCCATCACGATCGGTGCAGGCCACTCGCCGTCACTGACGACGCCGTCAATGCGCGGCGGCGTTGCGATATGTTTCGCCGTGAAAGAAACAGCATTCACTGCCGGTGCAAGTATCGATTCGGGGATATCCGGCATTTTCATCGCATAGACCGGCGGCCGCGTGACCGGCATAGATACCGCAACATCCTTATATGCGGCTTGAAGCCCCGCGGTCACCTCGAAGGGCTTAAACCCGATCTTCTTCGCCGGCGATGACATCTTGAGGCGATAATCCATTCTCTCCGGTGCTTCGTAAAGCGGGTCGGCGACGATCGATCCTCTGTCCTGTCCCGAAGCCTGCCACTCTGCGAACGACTTCCCCATGAAAGCGAACTTCCTGTTCTCGATATTCCAGTAGATGTTCGAGCTACAGTCAAAGAGCGCCTTGTCCCACGCATCGTCGGCGAGATTGGTGCTGTCGCAGAAGGATATATTGTGCGTGAAGGTATTCGAACGCGCGTACGGCTTTTTGTAGCACCTGATGTACGGCGCATGGTTCCCGTACACCGGCCCGAGGATATTGTTGCGGATGATGTTCTCCGCCCCGCCGTTCATATTGAAGCCGTGCGTGCCGACCCTGTACACGATGTTGTTCTCGACGAGCATCTGCGATGACCCTTCATCGAGATAGAGGCCGAGCTGCCAGTGCTCGCGGGCGAAGGGGCTTTTTTCGTTGTCGCGGAGCACATTCCCGCGTATTATCGTTCCCGGCTGCCGTCCGAGCGTGTATATGCTCGCGCCGTCGGCGAGGAGCGTGCATACGCGGCGTATCATATTCTGTTCGATGATGTTCGACGCGCATGATGTCGGCGTGTCGTTCCAACTCCACCCGACGGCGATCCCTGCATACGCGAAATTCGCGATATCGTTGTGACGTATGACGGTGCCGCGCACGATGCCCGCCCATATCGCGTTCGCCGAAAAATACATGATGCCGCCGTCGGATATTGACGAGTTCTCGATGACATTGTCCGTCGGGAGCTCGGGATATTCCGCTTTCGTGTTCATCCGAATATCGCCGACCTTGATGCCGCCGCCGGAAAGATCGAAGATACGGCATCCTGTCACGCGATCGCCGTGACAGCCGAGGCCGATGCTCAATCCGTAATTCCCGGTGTGCGCTATGGTCGAACGGATGAATGAGCAATGCTCCGCTCCGACAAGTTCTATCGCCGCTGGAAGATCCGGATGCCCCTGCGATCCGCCGTAGCCCTCGCGCGGCAGCGGGGAATCATTATGTGCGAACACGATATTGCTGAAGATGATATGCGACACGAACGCCCGGTTCGAATAGTCCCCGGTCATGGCGAGTATCACGGGGAGCGCGGGTGCGATGATGCGCGATGCACGAAGCGTTTCGCCTTCCATCGGCAAATAGGTGAACGCGCCGGTCTTCCGGTCGATATACCATTCTCCCGGTTCGTCGAGCGCTTCCTCTACGTTCTCCACGAAGTACGGATTATGCGCGCCCGGCCACCAGTGTCCGATGCGGAACGTCGGAAATCCGGTGAACTCGACGATGTTCTTTTTCATATCGATCCGTTCGATACGGAGCCGCGAGGAGCTCCACTCATGGAGCGCCACGATCTCGACGTCGGAGCGATTGTTCCATTCCCGGATATCGCCGGGATAGAAAACAAAATCCTTCTGCGCGGCACGATGCGCCATCGCCTTTTTCTGCTCGGAATCGGTGAGCCCGGCGACGATATGCATGCCGATATGCGGGCGGAAGCGCCTCAAGTACATGCTGTCTCCCTTCGGCGAAACAAAAAGCTGCCGGAAATACCACCGGCCGTCCCTGACGTCGGTGATCACGGTCTTCCAGCAGCGCCTGCCGTTCACACTGGTCTCCGCGATACCGGTAACGATCCTCCCGCCGCTCACAAGCGCTTTCTCGTTCGTGTATGAACGCCAGACCACCGGTGCCGCTGCCGAACCTGAATCTTCCGGCGTGAACGAGAGCGTCTCCGCAAGCGCGTACACACCGCCTCGCAATTCCACAGCGAACGGACCGACGGCGCCCTTCTTCTTCGCCGCACGTATCGCATCGCGCGCTTTCGCCGGGGTCGCGAACGGCTGCGCAAAACTCCCGGGGTTCGCGTCGTTACCGTTCGTGGAGACAAAGAATGTTTCGGCATTGATGATGCAGCCTGCCGCGAAGAACGCTGCGATCAGGATCGGAATGTGTTTCATCGTGATCTCCTCGTACTATTTCGGTGAAAAATATCGTTCAAGGATGCGCCCGAGTATCTGTTTCCCGCGGTCGTTCGCATGGACACGATCGCGCTTGAACGCCCCGAGCGCATCGTTCTCGCGTATATACTGCCCCCACGGACCGGTCATATCGATGTATTCCGCGTTCTCTTCTGAAGCGAGCTTCATGAGAGCGCTTCGATAATTCGTCCCCTTCGGGTCCACGGTGAATGTCCATGATGTATCGGTACGCGGATCGGTATTGCCGAACGCACCGGTCATGAGCAACACCTCGACGTCAATGGCTGCGCGCACCTGTTTGATGACGTCGCGTATGGAAGCGACATCGTCACGCTGGCTTATGCCGCCGATCATGAGGAGGTCCGGCTTGTGCTTGAGTACATAGTCATTGACGCGGTTCTCATCCTTATACCACCAGCATCCGGTGCTTCCTCGGACGGACGTTATCTTCTCCACGGTACACTTCGGGTACATCCGCATGAGCAGGTGTTCATACAGTGAACTCGATGTGTCGTTGACTATGCTGTCCCCGAGCATGACGATGCGCACTGTGCCCCCATCCTGCAGGCGCTTCATCGTTCTCGGTATGCGCGCCCAGCGGTCGGCAGGCGCGATATATGATACCGGCTTCATTGATGCATAGATCGCGTCGATCTTCTCGAGCGGCGTCATGTTCTTGAACGGGTCATCGTACACCGCGGCACCGTTGACGAGAAAGAACGCAATCCGTGCCCAGCGTCCCGTGCTTCCCTCGGGGATCGCCGAGGCGACACGCAGCGCGATCGTGTTCGTTGCCAATGGATCAAGATGTTCGGCGAAGAGCTCGGCGTATGTCCTGTATCCCGCCGCCGATCTGTCGAATATCTTTTTCAGTGTCCATGCACCGCCGTTGACAGAGTATTCTAAGTCGCCGCTGTCCGGCCCCGCAACCCCGAATATGCCGATCCGATCGCCCTGGAATCGGAACGTAAGTGCCGGCCCGGGCTCTTCGCTGCGCACGACGTGATAGAATCGGGCGACGGGGCTCTCCTGCCAATCAAGCCAGCCGGTCTCTATCGCCGCCTTTGCATACGGTTCAACCCGCCCGCGTTCCATGGAGTATGGCGCGAGCGCAGTGCGAAGCGTGTCGGCGGACATTTTCGCGGGACGGTCTTTGCAGCGATCGAAGAACTGCGCCATCGATTCCGCATAGGCCGCACAACCGAGCTCCGACGGCAACGCGCCGCGTGCGAAAAAGTTTGCGGGGAGAACGCCGGATCTCTGCGCGGCATACATTCCCATGTTGACGCTCGGTATGCCGTACTGTTCGGCGATGCGTTCATGCCATTGCACGCTTTTCGGGATACCGCCTTTCCGGTACGCATCGATGTCGGACGGCGAGAACGAGTAGGCGAACATGATATCCGCTTTCGGCGTCCTGCTGCGTATCTGCCGAACGATACCCTCCATCGCGGCGAGGACCCGTTCTTCAGGTTCGGAGGCATCCTCCGATGCGAACTCGATCACGACAAGACCGATGGGGACATGCGGACCGTAATTGATGATATCGTCATACGTGCGGCATGCGCCGGCCCATGATGCGGTCCGTGCAATACCCTGATTGTTTTCGGTGAGCTGCGCCTTCGGGAAGATTTTTCGCAGGTACTGTGTTGTCCGTGCTGCATATCCCGGGTACGGGCTGTCTGCATGTTCCGTCACACCGCCGCCGAGATACATGATACGGGCCGGGGTACCGGCCGCGAGGGTTTGCATGAAATTCGGAAGACTGCCGCGTTCCGCGATCCACGGGCTCGGCGCTTCGACGGCGGCCGGCTCAGTGAATACATTCTCTGAGGAGAGTTCCGCAGTACCGGCAGCAGCGGATGCGATCTCAGCAGCGGAAAGCGCCCGTGGAAAGAATCGTATCTCGTCGATGCGCCCTGCGAAGAATCCCGGTGTCTTCGCCGATTCCGGATCACCGCCCCAGACATCCTTCCCGATCTGCATGTTCTCATTATTGAATGCGAGGGGAGCGGTGACCGGATGTGTTTTGACAAGCGCTCCATTGATATAGAGCTTCACCTGCTTCCCTTCCTCGATGACCGCCGCACAATGCGTCCACACACCCGGCGCGATCGTCGTCCTTTCTGAATTGCAGATATATGACCATTTGCCGTTCTTGTCGCATGCTTCGAACACGAACAATTTTCCGCGTATCGTCAGTGCGAGACTTGTCGCATTATTGGATGTACGTTTGACGATGAGCGGACGCCTGCCGGTGACCGAGTCCGGGTTCACCCACAGCATGACGGCGAAATCCCCCTGATTGAGCAGCACCTGCTCCCGCTTTCCGAGCGTGACAACGGCATAGGTCGATGCACCGTCGAATTGCAGCGCTTTGCCGAACTTGCCTTCAGCCAGAACGGCGTTCCCCATGACCGCGGCAGCGAAGGAGCGTCCGGTCGGCGACTTTGCCTTCATTGCGATGCCGTCAAGCTCGTCCAGATCCCAGGCGAGATACGGACCTTGCAGTGTATCAGCAGCCAGAGGCATGGCCATTATGATGCACCAGAATGCAATGATCGCTACACTTCTTTTTTTCTGCATCGTTATGTACCTCGTGTGCCGAACAGCATACGCTATTTTTTAACCGCAAGCGAAATATTGTCGATATAGCATATCCCGTCGATGTCGTCGCCGAGTATGAAGCCAACCCAGCTTAATGCGGCGAATTCCGGGCTCACCGGCACATTCGCATCCTTCTTCGTCCCGTCGGCGAGCGTTACCGCTATCATCGCTGTCCTCGCATCTCCGGAAAGAGAGAACGTGATATCCACATGCACCCATGTGCCGAGCGGCGCCGTCGTGATGAGCGTATCGCCGGTCTTTATCGATCCGTCGGCGAGGAACGCCACCCCCGGCGAGGCGTTGAACTCCTTCTTCGGGCTTATGCGCTTTGAGTAGTCGCGGAAATTGATATCGAGCATGGCGGGGAGCGACGCTTTCTGTTTCACGTCGCAGGAGAAGATGACCGTGCCCGTGTCGTGATGCTTCGAGAACATCGTCGTCATGTACGGGTAGAACGATTTTGCGATCCCCTTGCGATCAACAGCCTTAAGCGC
>JBBTBY010000149.1 GCA_038043445.1 Spirochaetota bacterium | reverse complement strand
ATCCGAGCGAAAACCCTGTCCGCTTCTCTCGGGTGAGCGATCGCTTTGGCCGGATCTATGCCGCAGAGACGGAACATCATCGTCATGCCCTGCACGCGGCCGTCCTCATCACGCCCGATAGCGAATGGTACATCGGCATTGGCAGCGATATCGCCGTCACCGGTCGCATCGATCACGATTTTTGCACGAATGGCTTTGCGCCCCGTTTTCGCATCGACAAGTACACCGCGGATAATGTTGTTTTCAATTATCGATTCAACCGCAGCCAGATGACATATCGTTCGAACACCGGCATCCTCAAGCAATTGATGGAACACCACGCGCATGCCGGACGGCTCGAATTCATGCGTTTCGGACCGTTCCGGATAATGGGGCAAACGATGCATTACCGGTCCGGCACGTTCTATCACTTCCTGTACAAGCCCGAATATAACCTGCTTTTTTCTGTCGCTCGTGTGCCAGATATTCACGAGCGCATTGGTCGCCTGACCGCCGACACTCGGCCAGCGTTCCACGAGCAATGTTTTCGCGCCGTGTCGTGCCGCAGAAACCGCCGCGGCTATGCCAGCGGGGCCGCCGCCCACGACAAGCACATCGCATTCGTATGCGACGGGAACCTTCTTTTCAGGCACGATGATATCCATGATAACTCCGCTTGGTCGAACATCGTTACGAACAATATACGGATGATGCGCCTGCGCTCCTATGCCCGATCATGCTGATCATTATCGCAGGTATGCTCTGTTACGGCGCGACTGATCGCGTCTTTTCGCGGTAGGCTTTCGGCGTAAGCCCGGTGATTCGTTTGAACACAGCGCCAAAATGGCTCTGCTGTACATATCCTGTTCTTGCCGCAATATCGCCCACCGTCATGTCGCCTGCGGAAAGAAGACGCTTAGCCGCTTCAATACGGGTGCGTATGAGGTGCTCGGAGAATGGCATGCCCGCGACATTGCGGAATATATGAAGGAATCGCGAGACGCTGAGCCCAGATCTCAGTGCCGCGTCAGCAGCACTGACGTCTCTGCCTTCATGATCTGCGATATAATCGATAGCGAGGTCTATCCTCTTATCACGGTTTTTCATGCGTTCGAGCAGTATCCTTCCGCGATTTTCAATAAGATATGCCGAGAGCACGGCGAGAATGCTCTTTATGTCATCAATGCGATATCGTTCCCGTGCGGGGACCTTCATCGATGCCCGTCTGCAGTCAGCGTACGGACAGCGCGTACTGCCACGAAGGGGGCCGGCGATGAGCGCACCATAATAGCGGCCGTCATCGGTGAGCGGTATGACAAGCTGATGCACACCCGCATGGCAGGGGATGACACCCGCGCAGGCACCGTTCAGTGCATTGAGAATATTCGCTTCGGTGTAGAACGCTTTGCATGCATCCCAGCGGCGATCATCGCTTTTCACCGCCATGCAGAACGAGTTCTCATGAATATGCAGTTCAGATGGAAGACCATCGATACCGGTCGCCCCGGATGCGTCCTTGTAGAGAATGCCGACACCGGTGATCGAAGAAAGTGCGCGAAGATGCGACGTGACTATGTCTTTCGGGGAATTTCCCATGTGTCGATATTACACGTGAGCCGGGGAGTAAAATCAAGCCAGTATTTACTTCATCCCGTGCCGGAACCCCGCGATGACAAGCGCACTCGAAACGTAGCCGTTCTTTATCGGCCGTTTGAAGCGCACGGCTATGTCGTTCTTTTCGGACAGGACTTTCACGGGTATGTCGATGGCAACGCTCGTCATCAAAGTCTCTATGCCTTTTGTATAAGAAAGCGGCATCGGGAACGTTTTGCCGTTGACCGTAAGCAGAGCATCCTCATCCGTGCCGCCGGACATGAGAATGCCGATACGTACGGTCGCATAGACCAGATCGCTTTTCTCCGGGAGTGTGATCTGGAATTGAGCGGCTGCCGCATCGATAGGGACCATGACTTTGTCGCCATAGCAGTAGCGTTCATGTATGGACGCTTCTCTCTTCGGTGCCCGGTCGAGAACGATCTCTACGATAGATGTTTCTTCCACTCTAAGCGGTATGGCAGACAACGCGGATACGGGTTCGCTTTCGACATATACCATCGTGTCGTCGGCGAAATACATCCGCTTTCTGGAAATGCGGGATATTTTTGCGCCGCCGGTTATACAGGAGAGATCTATCGTCGTATCGATATTATTGATATTGTTCATCGCCACACGAAGCGTCTTGCCGTCGAGAAAAGCATGCGTAAGAACACGCGGATCGGACGATCGTATCGGCACGCGTTCTCCCGTCACATCTTTCCAAAGGAGAAGCCAATCGAAATGTCTTGTTTTTTTCCATACTCCGCCGGAGACGATGCCGTCGTTGTCGCGGGTCCCGCCTTCATTATAGAACATGACATACGACCAATTGTCCCTGACATGTGCCGGGAACATGAACGGCACTATCTGCTTGAACCGATGCGGGCGTTCAAGGTATCTCATGAGGTACGTATTCTGGGGGCGCAGCCGGTACCAGCAATTGAGGTCTGAAAAGTTGCGTATCATCGCGAGCGCCCCGGCGCCCAAGGCGCCGTATTCCGTGACAAGGAACGGTTTTATCTCTCCAAACGTCGTTTGCAGATAGTTTTCCTTAAGGTCGTAGCATGCGTCGAGCTTCCCCTGACTGTAGAATCGTTTGCCGTTGACGAATTGCTCATCGTACGAGGAAAGCACCTCCGGCTCGTAGTTATGGAAAGAGAAGAAATCGAGCGACTTGAACGTTCTGTCGAAGAACGTTTTTATACCGCCCCAGCTCCATGCAGTATTGTATTCAAAATGTGTCGATGAAGAACAGGGGCCGCCGACACGAATGCCGGGTATGGCTGCATGCAAAGCGTCGGCGACCGTCGTATGAAAATCGGCGAGTTTTTCCCAGGCGTCGGTGTCCCAATGCCAGCACCAGTTCTGCGGCACATTCGGCTCATTTTTAACCTCAATATACGTCGGCAGCAATGCGGCTTTCTGTTTCATAGCGGCCAGCGCCTCTGCATACATCTGTGCTGCTGCTTCATAATTAGCCGGGGTTCCCGGATATTTTCTCCCTGTTACTTCCATAAAGGATGGTACAGAGTGGAACGCCAGCGTGAAGGGGATATCGGGAGTACGCTCCTGTATCCTTTTAAATAACGTTGTCTGGCCCCAGCGATCATTCGTCGCGATCTCTATTTTCATCCGTTCGATATCGATGAATCCGGGACGATTCGGGTCCTCTGACAGCGTCGTGCCTTCTTTGATGGACCATGTGCCGCGAGCCGGCACAAAGCCGAGGGCAAGGCATGCTTCGTGCGCTGCCGGAGGCGACCAGTGCGGCAGCGAGTATAATCTTCGATATACGAGAGGGTCGAATGCTGAAACGCCCTCGATCGAGCGAAGCGCCGTCGCCGTTACGATAACGCTCGCTCGTCCGATCGAACTTGGCGGCATTTTTTTGCGTTCCATCGAGCGGGGAATTCCGCTTGAGGTGAGTGCCAAGGTGACGCGAAGCTGTGCGGCGGCGGCAAGCGGAAGGGAATACATACCGTTCGAGAGAACGGGAATGCAGTCCCATGCAGTGATACGGAGGGAGCCGCCCGTCAATGAGAGTTGTTTGCCTGGGAGGGTGATCTTTTTGAGGTCTTTTTCGTCGGCACGGATCTCAAGGTAGTCGAACGCGGTCCATATCAAGGCGATATCGGCAGGGATGACCACTGCGCGCATGCCGTTGAGTTCGATCGCATTCGGTGTGAATACGATCTCTTTGATGAATTCCTCAAGGGTATTGATGTCCTTTTCGAACGGTGACCCATATTTTTCTGCGGCGTGCAGTATGCGGGTATGATTTGGATTCACGAGTGCTGCTCCGAATGCAAAAATAGATGCAACGACGATCACTATTTGACGCATGGAGAACTCCTCAGCTGTTGCACTTGAGAATATAGTAGATGTTCCTGTTTGTCGAGTACATGGAATAAATCCCTGTATTCATGCACATTATCCGCACGGAGTGCGGATTCCTTCTAGTACGAGAATGCCGGAATGATAGCCGCTGCGGAAAGCCTTTTCGCCGTCAATGTGGACAGGCATTGTGTTTGCACATCACTGTCATGCGCTCAATACTATTACGGCAATGCTTTCCACACTGCAATGCAGATCAATGCGATGCCCTTTACCTGTTGCCGATACACAGTTATTCCAGAGCAGTCGATCGAATGTACCCGCACGTGAGCAGTCGATCGAAACGGACGCATTCTGTGCGCAATGGTTGAAAACGAAAAGAAGCCGCTTGCCGCCGCATTCCATAACGCGGCAGGTGATGCCGTTGCCGCCGGATGTGATATCGACGCAGGGCTCTGCGCCGATGAACCGGATGAAATTCGGAACGCATTTCGGATCGCTTTCACGAAGCGCATGCATTCCCGCCGAGGGAAGCGACGCGAACGCGGTCATGCTGCCTTTCCCCCAGGCGCGTGTAACGGCGGCTGGTGTACCGTCGCTGAACGATGCGGTCGTTCTCCAAGCGTCAGTCATACGCAGATCGACACGCTGTTTTCCAACGGCGATGCCGCCGTGATCGGTCTGTATCGTATCCGTAGTGAAGATACGGATATTCCTTTCAAGAAGCCCTATCGTCGCATCCCATCCCTGGTTGGGGACTTTCGCCGCGGTAAACCCGTTCTCGTCATACAGCCCGAGTCCGCATTCGATGATAAGTCTTCCGCCGCGTTCGGCATACTCGAACAGTGCCTTCTTGAGCGCAGCGCTCACACACCACGGCTCCGGGACGTATATCATTTCGTACTGCTCCGTAATCGAACCGGGATATCGCAGAATGTCGCAGGGAACTGAGTTCGTGTAAAAAGCGGAGAACACTGCCTGAAAACCGTTATTATACGGCGCAATCTGCGTGCAGTTCGCCGCGAGATGACTGTCCATATCGTAGACAATGCCGTATCGTGCAGGGACACATCGTGCGTTCAGGAAAAGATCGTTCTCCGCGCGCACCGTTCCGATGAATTCAGCCGCCGCGCGGCTGCGGTCGGTATCCTCGCCGTCACGTTCGACAAGGCCCCATCCCGGTGCTTCGGAACCGAGCTTGCGCTCCGGACGGAACTGCCAGAACAATATCCCTTTCGCTTCATACGCAAGGGCCGTCCAGAGATTGAACGTCGTACGTCTGCCGTCGTACGATGTCTTTACGTTCGGGAGCATGTACGATAGGCCCCCGGAAAGTTCATCGAGCCAGAAAATCTTTTTCGCCTGTGCCGCGATGGAACGTTTTGTCTCAAGGCTGAGTGCGAATGTCGCGAAGGTCTCGGCGCGTTTATAGTTGTCATTGAACCATATTTCATGGCTGCTCGTCCCGTAAAAATCCACCGCATCGGCCATACGCCAGTCATCCCAGGGTATGTCCGCACCCCAGCCGATCTGTGTCGTGCCCGAATGCGAATGCGTCATGATAGGCGTATGCGTGTCCTCGGAGCGTATCGTGTCATATACCCAGCGCACCTGATCGCCGAGCGATCGCTGGCGGAAGTCGTTATACAGGAGCTGCGCCGCGACATCGGACTTGCAGTCCGGCGGGAACACCTCGCTCAGATCGGCGTAACATTCCACAAGATGTTCATTGAGCTTTTCTATCGTTCCGAAACGTTTTGCGAGGTATTCCCTGAAACGTGCGGCGGTATGCACATCGCCGCTTGCAAGCTTGTCCGGCTCATTCCATGCGTCCCAGACGTACAGCGACGGGTGATCCTTGTATCGCTTCGCAAGTGCGCGTATGAACGGTTCGGCTGTTTTGCGGAGAGCTGTATTGTCCCAGCACAAGCCGACACCGCCGAGAAAACGCTGCGCATACGCATGCTCGGTCATACGCCTTCCGTTCAGATCCGTCCATTGCGATTCGGGGAATTTCTGCACCGCCCAGAGCGGGCAATGATCAAGAATGATATTGATGACCACACGGAGATTTTTCCGCTGCGCCTCGTCCATGAGCCCGTCGAGATCGCTGAAATTGAATTTGCCCTCCCGCGGTTCGCCGTATGTCCACAGCGCCCATATCTTTATCGTATCCATGCCGAGTTCTGAGATATGCTTCATATCATCGGCCCACTCGGTTTTTGGCGGTACGACACGGTAATACTGCGTGCCGAATACGAATTCGTTCTGTATATCCTTCAACTGTGCTTTCATCGACTGCTCCTCGTATGTCTGCGGTAAAGGTAGCGGGCAAACCTCAGACAGACTATGCGAAAATTACGGTGAAGTATGCGCAATAGTCGTTTCCCCGTTCCTGCCGCGTATGATTGGCCGTCATGTGCGGTACGAACTTCTATATTCCCGCGGCGATGTGCCGGCTATGGTCTTGAATGCGCGGTTGAAATTGCTCATGTCGCCGAACCCGACGGCGAAACAGATATCCGATATGGGGTCGTCGGTATTCGTGAGAAGACGCTTTGCCGCGAGAACTCGTTTGACGATGACATAGCGTTTGAGCGAATGGCCTATGATGCGTGTGAAGAGCGATGCGGCATATGACGACGAGCCGCCGAATCTTTTTACGATATCGCGCATGCGTAATTCCTCGCAGTAGTGTTCGTCGAGGTACGTCATGATGCGGTACACGAGGGGGAAATGGCCTGTGTCGACGGTGATATTCCTTTCCGCAAGATGCGTCTCGAATCCGCGGCGCAAGATACTCAGGATCGCTTCGAACAGCGGCGTCACCGTCTGCTGCCACTGTTTTCTTTTCGCGGTATACTCGCCGAGGAGAAGCTCGGCGATCGTCCTGATCGATCGCTTTTCATCCGCATCGAGAGGGACGCGCCTGCGAAAATCCACGCCGGGCGCGACAAATGCCGCGAGGAGCGGCGCAGCATGCTCCGTGCCGAACAATGCAGGCCCGAATTTTATTGATAGAAGCGATATACGCCGTCGTGATACGATGGCATGTGTGTCGAATTGGTTTCCGAGCATGATGTCGTTTACGCCGAGTTCATACCGTTTTCCGCCGTTCACGACATGACCGCTTCCGCTCAGAACGATATCGATCTCGAAATACTCGTGGCTGTGCGTGCCGATATGTGAAGGAAGAACGCTCTTAACGATGACGAACGGGAAATTCGCATACGCCGCGATGCTGCCATTGTTGCCGGCGAATGCGGCCGCTATTCTCTTTCGCGGGATAGTTCGCTGCGATGCTTTCATTCCAGTAGCAATTGCCGTCATGGGGACAGTATAGGGTATCGATGTTCAATCGTCAACCGATGCATGCAATTACCTGCCCCGGCATGCACGTGCTGACGCGGCCAGCCCCTCTATAGCGCACGTGCTTTGTATCGTTCCGTTGAGTGAACAGCATCGGCCATTGCCCGCACATTTTCGAACGGTATGTCGGGGAGTATGCCCTCATGACTGGGGCTTACGATATAATTCGGGCCGAGCGTATCCATAAGCCGTTTTACTTCCTCCGATACATCTGATGATGTGCCTCGCGGCAGTAATTCCTGCGTGTCAACACCGCCGACGAACACGAGATCGTTCTTGTACTCGCGCGCGAGTGTTGCCGCATCCATGCCGCGTGTGGGCTGCAGGGGATGGAGTGCACAGATGCCGGCATCGATCAATTGCGGGATGATGCGGCTGATAGCGCCGCAGGAGTGCATCATGACCGGTTTGCCGAATTCACGTCCCACCGCTGCGAGCCGACGTATGCCCGGGAGGATGAAGCGTTCAAAGAGCTCGGGCGATATGATGACATCCTGCTGCGTACCGAGATCATTGGCAATGAAAAGCACATCGACATTGTCACCGGCGGCTGCAAGGAAGCGGCGATTCGCTTCGACGTAAAAATCCACGATATGCGCGGTCACTGCATCGACGACAGCAGGGTGCGTGTACATTTTAATGAAAAAATTCTCCATGCCGAAATAGTCGGATACGCGGTGAAAGAACGGACTCCAGAATCCGCTGAATATCGCCTTGTCGGCATGCGCAAGGATGCGGTCAATGGTCGAGGTAAAATCGAGATAGGAAAGAGAAGGCCATGGATGCGATTCAACCTCGCGTATCGAGTCGCATTCAGCGAAGCAGCCGGCCTCCGCGTGCGAGCCCTTTTCGCGGGTAACGCCGAGATAGGGGTTGAACATCGATTTTTTTTCGGGATGCTGGTAGGAAAACCATTCTGCCGAGATGAATCGGCATTCATCGCCGAGCTCGGTTCGTATCGTTTCCTCGTCCATTCCCGTCACGCTTCTGTACTGTGTCCAGGTGTCCGCATGGGGATTGCCTATCCAAAATCCCGGTGCCGCGGCGGTGTGGGCGAACAGCGAGCGTATGTGCTCTCGCTGCGAGGCTTGCTGCGTCATTGTACTATGCTCATTCATGGATATGTTCCGGGCATTACTTCCGTTTTTTCGGAATACTTCTCAACGGTGCGTATGATATCATCATACATGGCGGTATCGATGACATTGCCGACCATAACGTATACGCCGCGAGTACCGATAGCGTCGAATAGCGGTTCCAATTCTTCCGTTTTCACCCAGCGTACCTGCACCGATTTGCCCGCAGCGAGTATGCGCTTGTAGAGCGGATACCATTTTTTATCGCCGTTTCCCGGCTGTCCGGCACCAGCCATCCACTGTATGGCGTCGATCCCTTCTATAGTAAGGAGCGTATCGAGATGGCGCAGTGCGTCCACGCCGTCGAGGTGATACAGTGTATGATCAAGCCAGTCGGCGAGTGCGCTGAGTTCAGGCACTACAAACTCATCGAACATGTCCTGCGATATCATCGCAGAGAGATCGGACTGCAGGAGCGCAGTTTTCCCCGGCCCCCAGACCTCAAGCACCTGGCAGATGGAACTCTCGTCGGGAAGTTTCACGATGTCATATGCACGTTGATATGCATCGCGGTATGCTATGTCTATTTCGCACAATTTTTCTTTTACCCACGATGGTCTGTCGATAAAGTCCATCATGAGCGGTTCGCCGCGGAGATCGAACAGCGCATCGATGTCATTCATGAAAAGCGGCAGGCCTGCATAATAATTTCCGCCGCTTATCTCGACTTCGCGGCGCGCGACCGCTTCATAATTCCTCCACCAGCGGTTCTCCGGGGAGAATCGAAGCGGTGGATGTGTATCTGGATCATCGATGCATGGTGTGGTCCACGTGGTGTTCTCCTCGAAGAGCGGTGTGGCGCCGAGGGAATGCGAGAGGAGATGCATGTAATTGTCGCCGACCATCGAGGGGAGCCCGTCGCCGATAAAGCAGCGCTGTGAAAGAGTATAGCGTCTATGCTGTGCCGCCCATGACGGGTCGGTGAATTTTTCATCGACGCTTACAGCATCCGGCGCGGGCGTGATGCCGTCACGCGGCGGGCATGTGTTCGCCGGGCCATAGCATGATACAATGGGCCCTTTCTGCGCCCACCAATCGATGTAACGCTTCTTCGTTTCCGGCCAATTCGTTTTCCACAGTGTGTTCATGTTCATGAATCCTCTTTCAATATAATAGCGCAGCATCGCACACCGGGAAATGGACGAATATCCTGCTGCTATGCACTTTTTCCCGGCATTGCCGCAGCGGCATGGGTGATATATACTGCATCCATGCATACGGTGTATTCGTATACCGCCTCGGACGTCGACCCCCCGGCCACCATCTACCCCTCCATTCGGCGTATTGGTATGAGCTCGTTCGTGAATAATGTCCTCAATTCTGTTGTATTCGAGATGCGGAGTTTCGGGCATGTCGTTCTTTCGGCTCCGTTCAGGAATGTGACAAGCGAGATGCCGTACAATGAGCTTAATATCGTTCTCTCCGGAAAGGGGACGGTCGTATATAATAAAAAACGGTTCCTGCTCGTCCCCGGGGTATATTTTTTCCCGTCGGGGGGTGAACTTACCGCAACGCAGGATTCCCCGATGGAAAAGATCTTTTTCCAATTCCGGGCGCTCTATCACTCTTCGGAGATATTTCGCGGGGAAGAGCCGCGACACGCAGCATTCCCGAAGAACCGCCGGAAGCAGTGGATCGCCGCCGCACAGTCAGGGGATGTACTGCTTGCGAAGGGCGTACTTGCCGAGGTTGTTTCACTTTTTCACGCGTCGCTTGCTGATTCCCTGCGGTCGAAGCAGGAGCGATTCGCCGTGTATGAGCGCTTCTTCCGTTATGTACATGAGGTGCTTGCCGCTGATTTCAAGCTCGAGGCGATAGCTTCCGAATACGGCTTGAGCGCAAAACGATTCTGTGCGAAATTCACAGAGGCCATCGGCATGCCGCCGAAGCAGTATTACCTTCAGGAAAAAGTGAATGCCATCAAGGACCGCCTCGCCCGTTCCGATGAGACTATAGCCGCCGTGAGCGAGCGTTTCGGCTTTGCCGATCAATTCTATTTCGCGCGGTTCTTCAAAAAGATGACAGGTGCAACACCGACCGAGTATAGGGAATCAGCGCTTCTTAAAATTTGATCGATCGTATCGCGTTCAGATAATACTGAAAATTCGCCAACGGTACTTCAAGCGCTATCATATCGTCGAGCGTCGGAAAGAAACCGCCTTCGCGAATCAACGGCATGAGACGCTCAATCTCTGCGTCGATGGCGGAAGGGCCGGCGATAAGCGATGCGATGGAAATATTCCCGGCAAGCCGTAGCCCTTTGCCGTATTTTTTTCGAACGGCAAGTGCGTCCATGCCCGGGGCGCGCTCCAGCGGCCAGGTGCAGTTGAACCCCTGTTCCATCATTATGGGGAGCAGCGGATCGCATTGTCCCGCCGTCCACTGGCAGATGAGCGGCACGCTTCGTTCCTTGAGATAGCGCATGAGCGGCTCCATGTGCGGCACCCAGAACTCCCGATATATGTCCGGAGAGACGAGGGGCGCGTTCTTCGCCGCAATGTCTTCGCCGAATATGGCTGCATCGACATTCGTACGGTCAAGATACGGCCGCGCGAGGGCGAGGGAAAGATCGCACCAGTACGAGAACATATCGTGAATAAGATCGGGCTCTTCATAGAACGCGGTGAGGAATCGCTCCATGCCCATGCTGTAAAAACCCAGGCGCGTAAAGAACGGAAAGAACGTGATGGTGACCGGTTTGTCCGACGCATTGAGCGCAGCGCATTTTTTTTCTATTTCCGCCGCCGTGCCTATACGCCCGGGCGTATGCTTCGAGAAGCGCAGCGTATAGTCCTCCCAGTCGGCGCGGGTTTTTACCGGGTAATCGACATGTCCGTAAAATGTCGTCGGGTTTTTCTTGTGCCGCTTGACCAGCCCGCCGAGACGTGCGGTTTCGGTGTATGTTTCATCGTCCTCGGCGACGATCTTCTTCTCGAATGGAGGCAGAGGACCATTGCTCATCGGAACAACAGAGAAGCTGTCCATGCCGAAGTAGGCATCCGCTGCCGATACGATATCGGCAGGCAGTCCCTCGGCGCGCCAGCGCTCGAACACACCGCTTTCGGTCGGCTCCACATTGATGAGCGGCATACGGTCGACAGGCTCGTAATTCATCAGTTTCTGAAATCGTTCCCGCTGTGTCATTGTCTGCTCCTTTGTTCGTTTTTTTTATTCTTGTTCTTTCCTGCGCCTGCTCGCTGGACCGTTCGTCCGTTGAACAGCACCGTCAATCGCCGTGTGGTCGTATTGCCCATGAAACTGAGCGATAGTCCGTGCGGGGCGGACGCATCAATGGTGAGCGTATTGTTTTCGCGCTTCCATGATACACGGATGCCGCCATGCACCGTTACAAGCGTTCCGCGTGCGCTCGTGAGCCCGTCGATGCGCGGGCTTATCCGGAACGACGCATTGTGTTCCCCCGTTTCGCGTATGCCGAGTATGAGGCGCGGGAACCAATAGAGCGGCGCCGATGACCAGCCGTGCGCATGGCTTCGCGTGGGATAATCCTTCGGAAGCCAGCCGAACTGTCCGGCGAACGTCTCCCATGCGGTCGTCGCATCGAGCGAGAGCATTGGCGAGTATTTCTCTATTATCGAGGGGATGATCTTCTGTTCATACTGAAGCATTTCAAGGGTTTCGAAGAAGAACATGAGCGCATAGGGGGAGCCGAGTTTTACCTGTGCAGCGCGCGGGCGCAGCAGATTGCGTATCGCCTGCGGGAGTATTTTTTTCGATGCAACATGGAACAGCACCGACAGCATGCTCGTGTGTATGCAGCTCGAAGCGCTCACGGTGCCGTCATCGTGAATCGAATCCGGATACGAGCGTTTTTTCATATTCCAGAGCCGATTGATCCCCTTAGCAAGCCGCAAGCGATACTGTTTAAGAAAATCGATATCTTCCTTTTTGCCGAGGGCAAGCGCGCATTCCATGACGGCATCCGATGCGGCGACAGCGAAAAGGCTGTTGTAAAGGACGATGCGATGCGAAAAATCGATGTTCGTCCAGTCGAAAAAATTCCAGTACGGCGCTTCAAAGAGGCCGTTCTCATTTGTGAGCCGTTCCGCCGCGCGTATATTGGCGATGGCTGCCGGATATATCTCGCGGAGGAATGCATCGTCCTTTGACCAGCGATAGTATTCCCGTACGGATAGATTCCAGGAGAAGCTCACCGCAGGGATTATGCAGTCCCATGTCGACGGTACCTGACAGCCGACCATCGGAAGGCGACTGAGCGACTGCGCGCCGAGCCGAAGCGAACGCTTGACGATATCGGAGGCGCCGAACGCCGCAAGCGCGAACAGTGCTTCATTGCGTGCATCGCCCAGCCAGAGCACCTGCTCATAGAGCGGGCAATCGGTGAATGTGTCTTCCATACATAGTTCAAGGGTATGCGCCGATATTTCCCAGATACGATTGATACGCTCGTCGCTTGTGACAAATCGCTCGCGCCGCTTGACCGGATAAGCAGAGGCGATGAGCCGCACCGTGTGTATCGTTACCGGCGAGCGTTGATCCCGCACGCAGAGGAACAAATAACGCCCCGATCGGCGCTTAAGCGAGGTGAATCGATTCCGCCCTTCGGCACAGATATACCGCATGCCGTTCAGGTAATCGCCCGTGTGCTGTACAATGCCGTTGGCGGCGATATATTCAACGCCGAAAATATCGATCACAGTGCCGGCGGCGGCGGTCACATCGAATTCATAATAGCCGATGTGCTGAGCACCGAGATCGTATACTATTTCGACATCGCCTTCGGTCGACGGTGCAATGACCGTGCTTTCCGGTGTCGTATCGATGGCAGCTTCCGACCGTACGAAGAGACTTCTCGCATCACCGATGACGGAGCGCGACTGAAATGCAGCGGCAGGATTGACGAGGCACATCGTTTCATGCGCTATGAGCTTTATCGCTCCGCCGTAATTCGCGATAAGGCTATTTGTGTCAGCTGCGTTCGAGAAAAATCGGCTGACGGTGTCAGGGTATGAGGCGAGCAAAGCCTCACGCTCGGGCAGGCGCTGGCGTCCGTATGCGCCGAATTCGATGTCATCAAAGCGGTGGGCGCTTTCATCGAACGGGATGAACACCCATGGATTCTCGTGTGCGCTGTCGACGGGATTCGAGAACGAAAGTGCATTCTCTCCGGGGAATGATATTGACGTTTCTTTCCTATGAAGGAATGCATTGTAGTAAGGGGGCGCGCCGTAAATCGCGGCGGTGATGAGGTTCTTTCCTTTACGAACCCTATAACGGCCGTTCACGCCTTCACTACCGTTGACCATGATACGGTACAGGGGTGCATCGATCGATAATTCACGGTCTGTGTCGGATGTTATGACCGTTGCGACGGCGTGGGCAATACCCGTATAGAAATTACATTCGATGACGCCGGGGTGGCAGAGCCGCGCTGCGGGAAAAGTAAATGACGCGAACGGCCGGCGTACAACGGAAAGTGAATGAACACGGCGTATGGCTTTCGGCTCTTTCGTGAGGAGTGCTACATCGCGCACAACAAGCTCACGATACGGCCCAGCGCATGCACCGTAAAGAACACGAGCCGGAACAGATGATGGTATCACGCGCCGGGCATCGACTATCTCGAATGCTTCCATCTGTACCGATGCCTTCGGTGCATTCGTTACAAGCGGCGTATAAGGCGCGGTCTGCCATTCTCCATCAGTGCCGACAGTCATGTGTGAGCCGTCGCGTGCGGTAAGATCTATCTGCGCAAGTATACCGGGAGCAACCGATACGTCTTTCATTGTTCCGCAGCCATAAAATCGCGCGAGTATGCGTATCTCATTCTCGCCGGTTGAGAGATAATGGGTTATATCGATGACATCGTAACTTTTCTTCTCCGGCCAGCTTCTTGCGGGGCCGTCATTCACCCAAACGTCGTTTATAAAGAGGCGATACCAGCTGTCCGCGGTTACGGCGATCGATGCGGTATGTATATCCGGAACGCGTATCCGGCGTTCGGCGACTATCGCGTCATTATACGGCAGTGCTTCGCGTCGATCCCAGATCCACGATGCCTTCCAATCCATTGTGAACTCCCGTTTCATTTGTGCCCCAAATATCGTTCTGAATAGGCGATGAGGCCATGGAATATTTACCCGTTCGTATGGAGAATATCCTGCATGCGATAATCGTGCAATCGGGAAATTGTGCATATTGACGGTACTATCATGCATTCCATCGAGAGCAATCTGCGATTATCGTACTATCATCTATAATTATTCTGTGAGGTAGCGTCATGCCGGTAAAAATCGCGTTCATCGGGGCAGGCAGTCTCGGTTTTACCCGCCAACTGGTAGCGGACATTCTGGCGGTAAAGGAGCTCAACGATATATCGATAGCGTTCACCGATATCAACGAACAGAATCTTGATATGGTATATCAGATATGCGATCGCGATATACGGGCGAATCAGCTGCCGGCAACCCTCGTGAAAACAACCGACAGGCGCACGGCGCTCTCGGGGGCGAATTTTGTCGTCAATACGGTGCGCGTCGGCGGCCTTGACGCATTCGCTGCCGATATCGAGATACCGCTTTCGTACGGCATCGATCAATGTGTCGGCGATACGCTCGGCCCGGGCGGCATCATGTACGGACAGCGCGGCATATCGGCGATGCTCGCGTTCTGTAAGGATATACGCGAAGTTTCCGCAAAGGACGTTCTTCTCCTTAATTATTCAAATCCGAATGCGCAGATGACATGGGCGGCGAATAAATTCGGCGGTGTGCCGTGCGTCGGCCTCTGTCACGGCGTGCAGAACGGACATCGGCAGATAGCAGAAGCGTTGACCGGCTGGGCAAAAAAACACGGACAGCTGAAGAGTAACGAGACGATAGAGAAAAAGGATGTCGACATCATCTGCGCAGGGATAAACCATCAAACATGGTATATACAGGTGCGATGGCGCGGCATGGATATGACGCCGCATCTGCTCGAAGCGTATGAAATGAACGTGGAATTGTCGCGAAAGGAAAAAGTGCGCATTGACATGCTTCGCCGCTTCGGCTATTATTCCACGGAATCGAACGGACATTTGAGCGAATATCTCCCCTGGTATCGCAAGCGGCAGAGCGAGATAGAGAAGTGGATAGATGTGGACAATGTATGGGACAGGGCAGGCGGGTATCTGCAGGTATGCAGCGAACGGCGGAATTTCTTCGAGACGGAATTCCCGAAACTTCTGGCCGAGCCCCCGACGATATTCTCCCCTGAACGCCGTTCCGTCGAGCACGGCTCATGGATCATCGAAAGCATTGTCACAGGGCGTACGTATCGTGGCCATTTCAATATGATCAATAATGGATGCATCACGAATCTGCCGGCGGATGCCGTTGTGGAGGCCCCCGGATATGTGAATGCCTGGGGTATACAGATGCCGCCTATTGGCGACCTTCCGCTCGGCGCGGCGGCGGTATGCACTGCGAGTATATCCGTGCAGCGCCTGTCAGTTGAGGCAGCTGTTTCCGGCAACGACATGCTTCTCCGTCAGGCCATGATGATGGATCCGCTTACCGGCGCCGTTCTCGATCCCAATGAGATATGGCAGATGACCGATGATATGCTTATTGCCGGCGAGCGGTGGCTCCCGCAGTATACAAAAGCCATTGCAGAAGCGAAGACGCGCAAAGGAAGATCACAATGACGATGGAGTGTGCTATGAGGAAAGCAATGTCTGTAACGGCATTTATTTTTTGTGCGGCGTTATCATCACTTGCTCTATTCGCCGATGACATTATCGATCTGAGCGCGGATGCAGGGCTGTATATCACGAACGAAGGACATGCGTCCCTGAACGTCGATAAGCAGTTCCTGTTAAAAGACGGTCCTCGTGCCGGCAAATATAAGAATTCATTTGCAGCCACCACGGGCGATGGCGAGAATAACTATATGCTCATAACGCTTGCCAAGGCGGCATATATACGATCGTTCTACATCGAGAACAGAAAAGAAGCCCCGGAGCGTGCTGCATCGCTCGCTGTCTGGATATCCGAGGATAATGCGAATTGGACAAAAGCGTGGAACGCTGACAAGCCGGAGCTGTCTTGGTCCATAGAGCTTGAAAAACCGATACACGGACGATATGTGAAAGTCGGGCTTACGGCAAAAAATATGCTTACGCTCAACAAGGTCCGGGTATACGGTTCCTTTGGCACGATGACGGATGAGGTACGTACCGGCCCGCTTACGCTCGTCTATTTTGTCGGTATGCGCGATGGCTCGAAAGGCACCGACGGGATAACATTCAAAGTCGAGGTCGGCGAAGCAGGAAAGCCGCGGACATTGCTGGCAGCGACGAGTCATGCGCTTCAGGAATGGAAGTACTGCACTGCGGACCTGAGCGCTTTTCGGGGCAAGACGGTAAGCATTCGTCTCATTGCGGACCCGAACAGCAATACCGCCAGGGACTGGGGGGCCTGGGGTGACATCGCTGTTGTCGAGGGCGCGATACCGGAGGAGTACCGGAACAATACAAAGGACCCGCGGGTAAAGACCATCGCGCGGCTGGAAACGGTCAATGATTTCAGCCCGGGATTACTTGTGAAAGATCGCGAAATACGTTCACCGCTGCTTGAACAGGAAAGCGGCGGTCAGTTCACTATCAGTCCGAATACCGCCGGCGGAGTGACGCGACGGGGTTTTTATTCACATCCGGCATGGAAAGGCGAGCATCAGGGCGCGCCTGCATTCATAGATTTCACCATGGACCTTTCAGGGAATACAAAAGCACTCAGCGTTGATACGGATATGAGATCACTATTTGAGAAAAGCGCATTCGCAGCAACGGGGAACTATGCGCTTCCCCCTGAAATGGCGGCATGGGATGAAGCAGTAAAGGCGACGCAGCGGGGAGCGGCGAGATCGTTTCGCGCTCTCTTCGATAAAGCGGCTGCACGCGGCGATACAAGATTCGTCATCGCCCCGGGGCATTATCGATTCAATGGAGCGCTCAAAACTCTCCTTGTGTTCAAAGCGATGAAGAATATGGAGATAGTCGCTTCCGGAGCGACGTTCTGGATAGAGGATGAGAGCGGCGGCGGTCTGTTCTTTCAGGACTGCAGCAATGTCACGATACGCGGGCTTACGGTCGATTACGACCCGCTTCCATTCACCGAGGGCGTGATAGTCGGGATAAATATCCCGCAGAACTACATCATCCTGCGCATTATCGATGGATTTCCCATGCTTGGATTATCGACGGCCCGTTTCGGGAAGAACTGCGTTCTTTTCAGACAGGACGGGACGAAGATACATCAGATATGGGTCGGCGCGTATGATATCACACCGCTTGAAGAGCGATATGTAAAAGTTGACATATCCGGCAGGATATTTGTCGAGCCATACCGCTCGCTCGAAAAGGGAAGCGCCGGCCTCGGCGATGTATTCGTCATCCCCCCGCGCATGATCAATCAGCACACATTTTTGCTTTCCGGATGCGCCCGCATGTCATTTGAGAATGTCGCAGTATTCGCCTCGAGCATGTTCGGGTTTTATGAGGGCGCCGGCGGCGGTGCCAACAGGTACAGCGGCTGCCGCATCGTTCGGCGTCCGGACACGAAGCGATTTATTTCAGGGAATGCCGACGGCATACATTCATGCCTGATGGACAAGGGTCCGACGATAGAGAACTGCGAGATCGCCTACAATTGCGACGATGCGAACAATATTCGCGGCAATTTCGCCATGGTCGCTCAAGCCGAGGACGATACCCATGTGCAGCTTTTGACGCCGTTCGGGAAGAACATCGCCGTGGGTTCACAGCTTTCGTTCTATGATTATCTGTCGATGAAGAACACCGGCACGGTACGCATTTCCGCGCTCGAGGCGGTCACCGATGCCGCGGTCATTGACGGTGCAATGAAAATGGAGACAGAGAAGGCGCTGCGCAGTTTTCCAGTACGAATGCTCTGGCGCGCGACCCTTGATGCGCCGGTCACCACCGAGCGGTATGCAATGGTGGCGAGTGACATGGCGAACGGCGACGGCTTCATCGTGCGCAGCAATTATTTCCACGACAATAATGGGCGCGGTACGGCGATAAAAGCTGCTCATGGTCTCATCGAAGGGAACAGATATGAGCGCACCGCGCATGCCGGTATCCATCTGAGTTCGGAGCTCTATTGGCTGGAGGGGCCCATTCCGCACGATGTTACGATACGGAATAACACTTTAACCGAATGCGTATGGAATTTTGATATACGTATGGCATCATCATCCCAGCCGGGGACCATATGCGCTTCTATCATGACGCACGGCGGTGAATTGTCCCCGGTACGCTTGATGTACAACATAGCCGTCGAGAATAATTCCATTGTGAATTCGGGGAGCGCGGGCATGGTTCTCGTGAATATGTTCAATTCTGTTGTTCGCGGGAACAATATCGTAAATGAGAAGGCGGCAGGATCGCTGGGAAACGGCAAGGGCTTTTTCGGCGAGGAGATGAATCACGGCATTTGTATCATTTCTGCAAGCAATATCACGATATCAGAGAATACGGTAACGACCGCGAATGAGGGGATCAAAAATATCCGCATCGGGAAATATGCCGATGCCGCAACGATATCGGTTAAGTAGCTGCACGCAGGGAAAGAATATGGCCGGCGAGGTATCGCATATCATATCGTACGGGCAATCGCTTTCGCTCGGTGCGTTATCATGCCCGGTGGTCTCGAACACCGACAGTGCTGTCGATCTCATGTTCTCCGGAGGTCTTCGTCCTCAGGAAGGAGATAATGATTACAGCTGTCTGAAAGCCCATGCGGAAGCAGAGCAGACGAATGCCAATGTCGCAATGGGGGAGACTCATTGCACCGGTGTGACGGAAATGATTCGATCGCTCTTGCGAAGCGAGAATGGTAAGGGCGCGTCGGGACACGGTCTTTGTTTTCTCTCATCGGCCTGCGGCACCAACGGATCTTCGATCGCCGATCTGGCCGGAAAATATTATGGGAAGCTCATCGCCCACATTACGAACGGGAACGGCTTGGTGCGATCCTGCGGCAAGTCCTACCGGGTACAAGCCGTGCTCTGGTCGCAGGGGGAAACGGACAGCTGGGGCTGCATGTCGCGCTCGGCATACCTCTCTGCCATGCGTGCTTTATTCGATCAGATAGATGCGACGTATGCATCAATTACCGGCGATACGATGAAGCCGCGATTCATAGCGCAGCAGATGGCTTCGCATCGTTACCGCGGGGCCAAGCCGTATGTCGCTCATGCGTTCGTCGATGCTGCACGCATGTACACGGATGTGATACTTGCAGGGCCGACCTATTGGGTGCCGCATGCAGCCGATGGTGTTCATTTAAGCGCACTTGGATCGAAATTGATGGGCGCTCTTATGGGGATAGTATATAAAAAAACGATCATCGATGGCGATACATGGCTGCCGCTCATGCCGATAGAGACTGTTCGACGGGGAAACACTGCGCGGGTGCGATTTCATGTGCCGCGGGGGCCGCTCGTATTCGATACCGTATCGCTTGCCGCTCAAACGAATTATGGATTTACCCTGGCTGACGCAGAAGGAAATGATCTGCCGATATCGTCTGTCACCATCGAGGCTGGCGATACAGTGAAAATAATCGCAGCGTCATCAGTACCTGTCGGTGCTGTTGTGCGTTACGGATGGGGCAACGGGAACATTCGTCCCGCGCTGGGTAATCTGCGCGATTCACAGGGAGACGGCATAACCATCGAGATCAGGGGAATTGTGTACCCATTGCATGACTGGTCGGTATTGTTCGAGGAAGAACTAATCTAGCAAGGGAGATGTTGTATGTGCAAGTTTATAATTTCATTCATGCTTTTCATTACCGGGTTTCTTTTTGCCGGAACGGGTAATCTGATAATGAACGGCGACTTTGAAGAGCTCAGCGGGGATGCCCCGGCTGGTTGGACGGGAACGGGCGATAAAAACACCGTCCCCGTTGCCTCTACGGAAGGTGCCTTTATGAACGGAAAAACCGCTGCCCGGCTGAAATGCTTGAATTCCGAGCCCATTCCCGGTGCGAAAAGTGTCTGCATGATCACTCAAAAGAAGATCGCCGATATTTCCGGTGGAAAGGAGTATCGTCTTTCGTTCTATGCCCGGTCTCCGATGAACGGCCAAACGATGCAGGCGCTTTTCTATACCCGGTCGGATGTGAAGCCGCATTATTTCAAGGTCGAGACCTTTGCGATAAAGCCGATGTGGACGAAGTTTGTATTCGTTCAGAAATTGCCTCCGCCTGAGGAGTGGAAAGATCGCGGTCTCTTTATCCGATTTGACATCGCCCATGGGGAAGTTTTTATTGACGATGTACAGCTTATCGATACTGCTGCATCGATAAGCATCGCAGACAACGCAAAGCCGGGTATACTTCATGTCACACCGCTCGGCGTTAAGGGGATTTTCAGCCCGGAGGAATCGGTCATTATTAACATTATGCTGAAAAATACACCTGCGAGTACCGATGCCTGGAAGATACAATGGAAATGCCGCGATTTCGACGGCAAGACCGTTTTTGAAAGAACCGTTCCTCTTACTCTTGATGCGAACGGTATATGCCGTCTTGAAGCGCCGACAATAAAAAGAACGGGATTTTTCAGTGTAACCATTGATCTTCTTTCTCCTGAGGGACAGATCGTTGATGAGGTCGTGCGGGGCTTTTGCATCATGCCGCAGCAGGAGGGAAAGAACGATCCCTTTTTCGGCTCTTCAGGTTTTCGTGCGCCGCTGTGGATGCGCGACACCATGAAGCGCATCGGCATCGGGTTGATGCCTGTGTATGTGCTCTGGTCGGAATGTGAACCCCGCCCGGGGGAATTTGATTTTTCAAAATGCAAGGAAGCAGATTTGTGGTGGAGTAAAGCGGGCTTCAAGACCAAGGGATTTGTCATGTGTCAGAACTCGGAATACGTTCATGCATGGGTGACCCCGAAATGGGAACTGGAGAATATCGCTGCGCGTAAAAAAAGCGGTCGTGCGCCTTTTTCGCCGGAATTCTACGATCTGTTCAAGCGGTTCGCAAAAAACGCTTCACTGGAATTAGCGGACAGGTTCGACGGTGAATGGAATCTGATGTATGAGATCGATATACCGATGCGTATGGATTTTGATGCGCCGAGAATAGACTACGTGAACCGTGTTCGGGCATTTTACGAGGGAGTTAAGGAATCAGGAAAAAAATTTGCAATCGAGGCTGTCGGCGTCGCGGCACCGGATATCGTAAAAAAGCCTTCATTCCCGGCGGCACGGGCCATACTGGCGGATGTTCACAAGTACATAGATTCATTCGGCCCCCACTTCTATCCGATGCCGAAAACGTTCTCTCCCGGACAGACGGTACAGATGCCCGAGGATTATATTCGCGATCAGTTGCTCGATGCGGCAGATGTTATTCGTCCGTACGGGAAACATTCTCTGGGTGATGATGAGATCGGCTACCAATTAGGCAACGGCATAGAGGTCGATCATTTTCTGGCGAGAAAAATGGCGGTGGCGACAGCACGGCTTTTTCTGCTTGCACGGACCGTTCCGGAATTGAAAGAGATGTGCATGTTCACCGTGATGCAGATGACCGAGGGCCGGGCCAGTTTCGGCTTATGGGAAGCCGAAGGTGGCGGGGATCTGTCTAATTACAGCAAACTCACGGATGAGTCTTCGGTATGGCCGAGACCGGTGGTTGCTGCGTATGCGACCACAACACGCATGACAGCACATGCAGTTCATGCGGAATATCTGTCTGTCCATAAGGATATGCCGGTCTGCGTGTATCGTAAAAAAAATGAAGTTGTCGCTGCGCTCTGGACAGGTGCAGCCGACCCCCTTGGCGTAACGATCCCCTTGAGTACGGGAGTACGCACGGCGGACCTCATGGGGAACACTACCGGTTCCCTGCCGCCCGGTACCGCGGAACTTACACTTACTGATGCACCGTTGTTCCTTATCGCCGACGTGAACAATGCGGATGCCCTCGTTTCCTCGGTCAAAGCCGCGCGCGTGAACGGGGCGAGCATTGCGCTCTCGGCAAGGATGTCCCACCTTGACGTTTGCGAATTAAAGATAGGGAACCTGGTCAACAGGAACAGAGATTTGACCCTGCATGCCCCGGGCGCGATACAGGTCGATCATGCGATACGCCTGAACCCATTGGAGACAAAATTGTACAGAGTGCCTCTTGCCGGCAGCACAATTTCAGAAAGGAATGGAACAAAGCTGATATTTTCTATCGAGGATATCGCTGAAAAGGAAGCGAGCGTGAACATTTCCTTACATCCGGCATTTTTAAGCGTCGCCGGACTGAGGGAGGGAGACGATGCGTTAAAATCAATTGCATCGATTTCTCCCGCCATTATCCTGGATTCGCAAAGCCATCTTTCACCGCCGGACGCATTCCCATTCTGGAAAGGCCCCGCTGATGCGAGCGTACAATGCCGGCTCGGCTGGGATGAAAAGGGCATGTGCCTTCTTGCGGAAGTCCGCGATGATGTTCATATTCAGAACTACAGTAATCTTTACATGTATCAACAGGACAGTTTGGTTTTTTCACTCAATATTGATGAAGAGGACAGGATCAGTCGATCCGGCGATGGATTCCTCGAGATCTTCATGTCGTATCAGGATGCGCCGAACATGATCATTACCCGCGCCCCTGCAGGTTCACCGTTTGCCGACAGGAAGATCAAGCCGGAGTTCACTGTCAGAAAGGCCGGGGAAAACAGCTGGGTGTATCAATGCATTCTGCCGTGGGCGGCCATAATGAAAGGTGTTCCGCAGCCGGGAAAAGTGTTCAAGATGAATGTTGTCTACATGGATGCTGACAACCCCAACGATAAAGCGGTATATTGGCTGCAGCTGACCGGAGGCATTCATGGCGGGCCGAAAGACCCGGGAGTGTTCCGCGACTTTGTGCTTTCCGATAAGTAAGGATGTTCCGTTTTGTTCTGATGTTTACCGGACTATCCGCCGCTCATTCCTGAAAATCCATGATTCTTCCATGGCATCCATTTCCTTCTCATCGCGCTGCAGCTATGGTATTCCAATGATACCCCGTTCTCCTCGAAGAAGAACGGAAGTCGAAAGATAAGGACGGCGCGATATGAGTTCGAAAAAAGCGAAGGACTACAAGGTCATTTTCAATCATGACGGCTTCTGCCTTTACAGCAATCAAAGCCCCTATCAGGATATAACCAAACCGGTGGGCGTCGCCCAGGTGAAAGGCTATATCGACGAAGTGGCCGATGCGGGCTGCGATGCGGTATTGTTCTGCCCCAACATGTATTATCTCCCCGGCTGGGTATCTGATCATTATCCGTACTGGCAGAACACCGGGAAAACGATAACGTACCCCGACACCATCGTCGGCAAAGTGCTTTCCCGCTGCAGGGATTTCATTCTTTCAGGCAACGACGCCATCGCGCTGTCATTGGCAGAGGCGAAAAAGAAGAATATCGATTTCTTTCTGACATTCAGGATCAACGAATGCCACGGGAACGAGGAAAAAGATGAAAATCATCCGGGGCTGTCGGATTTCTACCGGAAGAACCCGCAGTTCCGCATGGGAGAGGGTGACCGATGGGGAGAGAAGAACGCGTTCAATTTCGCACATGAGGAAGTGCGGGATTATCAATTCGGCTTCATTGAAGAACTCATGAAAAAGTACGATGTCGACGGTCTCGATATCGATCTCCTGCGCTGGCCGTATCTTTTCCCGCAGTCCATGCCGTTCGATGTAAAGGCGCCGATACTGACCGACTTCATGCGCCGCATACGCGCCATGCTGAAACGTCTCGGCAGGGATATTCCGGTCAGCATACGCATTTTCGGGTATGAAGACCTCAATATCCTCACCGGCATCGATCTCGCCACCTGGCTCGATGAAGGGCTGGTGGACATAGTGCAGCTTTCTACGTTCTATGTCATGTCAAGCGTCATGGACATGGAATTCTTCAGAAAAAAATATCCGAAAGCGAAGTTCTTCGTTGAGTTCACGCAGAGCACCGAATGGGGCAAGGAGATAGAACTTTCCGCCGAGAGCTCGCGCAAGCCGACGAGGGAACTCCTTCGGAGCACGGCGGCGAGCTATCTTGACCGCGGTGCCGACGGTATCTCGCTCTTCAATTTCGTCTACTACCGCGATTACAGTTTCGGGAATGCGAAGAAGCTCGACCGCACGGAACCGGAGTTCGGCGCGCTCCGCGATATCACAGACAGGAAGAAGCTTGCGAAAGAAGCCAAACATTATTATGTCGGCGTGAATCATTATCCCGCATTAAGCCGCGTACTGCCCGTCACTTCGGCGCCGGATAAGCCCGCAGAGGTCAGGATGCATATCGCCGATGACGACATGCGGGGTTTCTCGCGGGCAGTGGTCCGCATACAGACCGCTGAGCCGTATACCGGTACGATACGGTGCGACAAGAACGGCAGCACGCTCACTGAAACACTTGTTACGGGGGAATTGTTCCCCAACCCGTACCGCGAGGTGGTGCCGAAGGATCACAGTCTGTACCATGATTTCGACATTCCGCTGTCGCTCATTGTCCCTGGCTGGAACACATTCACGATCGAAGCCGGGGGCGAATGCACGGTGCGAAGGATGGAAATTGCGCTTTATCGAAAAGACGGCTACAGTCCGAAATAAAAGGCACCGGGTGCGGTCATGAACATCACTGATCACATGCGTAACGAAGCATATCGAAGCCCCGAAACAGGGACAGTTTCACGGAGGCATGCATGATACTCGCATCGCTCGATGACATCGGGCTTCGCGTATCCGACGAACGGCTTTCGGCGGCATTTCGCTTTCTGCGGACAGTGAGCGACACTACGCCCGATGGAGAGGTTGAGATCGATGGCCGGAATGTATATGCCAAGGTCCTGTCGTTTCGGACACAGCCGCGCGAAGAGCGCTTCTATGAAACGCATCGCTCATACATCGATGTGCAATCTGTTCTCTCCGGCAGTCACATCATTGAATGGATGCCGAGAAGCATGCTCGCGCCGGCGGTGTACGATGACGCCGGCGACATGATAAAATACAGCGAGCACACTGTCGGAACGCCGGTACGAATGGCCGGTCGTATCGTCGCAGTTCTCTATCCGGAGGACGCCCATCGTCCGCTCTGTATGGATGTTCGTCCCGGGCCGGTACGCGTCTGCGTGGTCAAGGTGAAACTTCCCCTCTGGTGATTTCCACGCTGCGAGGGTATACTGGCCACGTTGAACACACGGATCACGCAAAGCCATGGATATTCTCTCACAACGATTGTACGAACGCCGGGAAATGCCCGTTGACGAACCGCTTAAGATAATTCGCGGCGTGACAAAGGCCGGCGAGAAGAAGATCCCGTCCCATTTTCACAGCGTCCTTGAACTTGTATGGTTCCGTAACGGCGCAGGCGGCACTATCGTGGTCGATGGCACTCGCTATCGATATAAACCGCGTGAGGCCATTCTTATCCGCCCGTATGCGATGCAGTCCTATGAGCTTGCATCTGCCATGCAGCGGCATATCCTTTTCTTTCTGGATACTTCAAGTTTTCTCTCACTGTTCGCCGGGTCGCTTCTGGAAGAGAAGGTGCGTTCATTCATGGACCGTTTCTGCGCACTTCCCGTTGTTAAAAACACCATCACCCGAGCCATGATCGATCGCCTTTCCCGTGTGACGGTTAAGAATACGGCCGCGGTAGTGTCCGCCGTGCTTTCTCTCGAGGAGGCGTGTGCGTCAGCGCACAATGCGCCGAAGGAAGGGTTTCGTTTCGCCAGAGCGCTCGACTATCTCGAAAAGAATTATCACCGGAAGATCGGTCTTGGCGATGCGGCCGGTTCCATCGGCATGAGCACGTTCTATTTCTCGCGTGAATTCAAACGAGTGACCGGCGAGGGATTCGTGGAATTCCTCAACCGGATACGGCTTAACAAGGCAGAGGGACTCCTGCGATATTCCCGCTCGAGCGTAACCGAAATAGCGCGGGCTACCGGCTTCTCGAGCCTGTCATATTTCAACAATGCGTTCAAACGCTATCACCGAATGGCGCCGAATCAATTCAGACAGGCGCTGTCACGGAATAGCTGAACGATCACCGCCGCAAAAAATCGCAATTCTTTCGCAATATCAGGGATGGCATAGTGTGCCGTGCATGCATATGTTATATCCGTGGAGAACATCGATCCGATACGGAGTGCTTTTATGGAACTGACGAATCGCGAACGATTTGTACGGCTTTTCAACGGCGATGCGCTCGACCGCGTGCCGTTCATGGATATCATGGGCGCATGCAATTGGCCGTCGGCGCTTGCTCGCTGGAAAACCGAGGGGCTCACAAAGGACGCTACCTTCGATACCGTGCGCGGCATCATCGGTTTTGACGGCAAACGCGGGACCTATCTCCCGGTGAAAACGTTCGTATGGCCGGAATATGAGCGTGAGACAATGAGCGATGACAGCGGCAGAACGCGTGTGCGCAATCGCTGGGGCGGCATAGAGGTGAATCTTGAGGGTTCGGAGCTTATGGCAGTGACGATATCCGGGGCGGTGCATGACCGCGCATCATGGAACGAAGTGAAAAGCAGATTGCTCGCAGGCACATCCGGAAGATTTCCATCAAATTGGGGAACACTCGCAGAGGAAGCGAAGAACGGCACTGAGCCGGTATACACGGGAGATCTTCCCATCGGATTCTTCGGCGCACTCCGGGAGCTCATGGGATTCGAACCGCTTGTCATGATGTTCTACGACGATCCATCGCTCATCCATGAAATGCTCGATACGCTCTGCGATATGTGGATAGACGTTTACGCACGCATGCAGGATCAGGTGAAGCTCGACTATTTTTTCATCTGGGAAGACATGTGCGATAAGACCGGACCGCTCATCAGTCCCGATCAATTCCGTGAATTCCTGCTCCCGCGGTACAAGCGATTCACACGATCGCTCCGCGATAACGGGTGCAAACACATCATGGTCGACAGCGACGGCGACGAGAGACCGCTCGTGCCGCTCTGGATAGAAGGCGGTGTGAATGTCGTGTTCCCCTGGGAAAGCCAGTTCGGACTCGATATCACCGAGGTGCGGCGGCGCTATCCATCGCTCGGCATGGCGGGCGGCATCAACAAACATGCGCTTGCGCACGGGCGAAAGGCCATTGACGATGAATTGAAAAAAGTGCCGTTCATGCTCGAAAGCGGCCGCTATCTCCCCGGACTCGATCACGGCGTTACCAATGAAGTGTCGTGGGACAACTATCGGTATTTCTACGACACACTTCGTGAACGTATCCGGAAATACCCGCCGGCTGCAAGCGGTGCAGGCGTGTCCGGCTGCTGAATTGCCATTGATTCCGTTTTGTCCATAATGGCACCCTTTTCTCCATTGACCGTATGGCTGCAGGCGGCTATACTGAATGGGATAATTATCCATACGGAGTATCCCGATGAAAATGAGCGTCTGTCTACTGGTTATGGCGGCGGCTTTGCTCTCGGCAGAGGAACGCCCCGCGATAGAGCTCCTTTTCAATGGCGACCTCAAGAACAGCGGAACGCTCGGCGGTGAGGCGGTGTTCGACAATCCGCTTCCCGATGAGGCGGCGAAACTCGGCGGGACCGGGGCGAACGGCTTTCTTGATATGTCGGCAACACTCGGCGGCATCGCCGATAAGAATGAAAAGCACGGCGGCGCGGTGACCTATCCGGGAAAACTCACCGGGAATACGGTCACGGTCGCTGTTTCGTTCGCTCCTGCCGTTATCGACGATCTTCCGCGGCGTATCGTGAGTATGGCGCCGCTCATGCAGATCTATTCCGAGCGCGGCCAGATAATATGCGCGGTCATGAACAGCAAGAACGATGCGAAATGGCTATCCGTGCGCCAGAACACGGCACCGGGAACGGCGCTCTCGATCGCCGTCGTCATCGACACTGCCAACGACGAGATGCGCGCGTACGAGAATTCAGCGGGGACGGTAAAGCTCCTTACACGGGTGAAGGGATTGCCGCCGAATGCCGCGGTGTCCGGCGGGAACACTGTCATCGGGAATGTCGGCGGGTCACGCCCCTTCAAGGGGCGCATCGATTCGGTCCGCGTATGGATGCGAGCGCTCTCCGAAAGCGAAATAGCGCCCGTACTCCGGGGCGAGGACATAAGCGCCATCGCGCTCCCGGCGGCACCGAGTTCGTCCTCACTCAAACCGTCCGCAATAGGCGATGATGCGTCGGCAGCAGTTACGCTGACGCTGACATCATCCGCGCCATCGGGTATCGCCTTCATCGGCGAAAAGGCATCGCTTACTGCGGTGATCTCAAACGGGCGAAGCGTACCGCGGACATTTTCGCTCCTCCTTCGCGTGACGAACGACATCGGCGAGACGGAGGACATCGAACGATCCATCGCGGCGTCGGCGTCGGGTACGACATCGATATCCGTTCCCGTCGCTTCTGCATCCGCAGGGTACACCTCGTTTCGTGCTGAGCTGAGAGAAGCAGGCGCTGTAGTAAGCCGAAAGGAGAGCGCTCTCGCCGTGGTCCATACGCCGCGTAATTTCGCAAAGCGGGATGCGAACACGTTCTTCGGGCTTGGAAACAGTCATTTCAACGCCGAGGCGTCCGCACGCATCGGTGTGCGCAATCATCGTCAGTGGATGCACATGGCCGCGGTAAAACCGGGTATGAGCGAAGACGGATGGAAACAGCGCGATGAGGAGATGGCATCCGTACGCGGGCGCGGCATGAACGTGATACTCACGCTCGAAGTGCGCGATGAAATGCTCCCGCCGTGGACGGGATGGAAAAGCATCGCCGATGCGGCGACACCGGAAGGCATTGTCCATTGGCGCAATTTCGTTCGCGCGGTCGCAGAGCGCTATAAGGACAAGGTTATCGGCTTTGAGCTCATCAACGAACCTGACAACGTATGCTGGCATTACAATAAATATACGCTCGAAAAAGGGGCATCGATATACGCCGCGCTCCTGAAAGCGGGCGCCGAGGAGATACGCGCCGCAGCCCCGGGAGTCCCCGTGCTCGGGATCGATGTGAGCGGGCGCGATTACAATGCGACCAAGAACGGCCCCACGGACGATGTGCCCGGGGGGTTTCTATTTTCGAAAGCCGTGCTCGAGAAAGCGGCTGATGCGATAGACGTCTATACCGGTCATCCGTATTCGCATGGCAGGAATTTCAGGCCCGGTGTCATGGCGCAGACCCCCGACGAGATGAATTTCCGCGGACTTCACCTTGAGGTCTCGGATATGCTGAAGAAAACGGGGCGTCCGATACGCCAATGGACATCAGAGATCGGTTGGGCTATCGCCCCTGGTCTTGCATTGATGAGCGATGAGAACGTGCGTTTCGGCGCGGTCATAGCGCAGGCTCTGACGTACATGAGATCGGTCCCCGGGTTTGAGAAGGCATTCTGGTTCATCTTCCACTGGCATAATTGGCAGACACAATTGGGCGAAAATTACGGGCTCTTCTGGTGTGAAGAAAATCATAAAAAGGTGCGCGCCTCCGTGTGTCCCCTCCCACTCTATCCATCGCCGTCGGCAGCCGCCTATGCGACGACATCGTACTTTCTCGAACACGCACGCCCCGTCCGCGAGGTGACGATAGCGGAT
>JBBTBY010000148.1 GCA_038043445.1 Spirochaetota bacterium | reverse complement strand
AGCTCTCGCCGGCAAAGAAGCATGATGTCTCTGTTTCGGTCGCCTTCGCTTTTATCGCACGTATGAGCGGCGACGCTTTCTCCCGTTCGCCGATGCGTATGAGCGCCATGGCAAGGAGCGCGCGCCCGTACGTGGACAGCTCCTTTTCACTCTGCAGGAGATCGATGATCGTTTTCTTATCGGTATCCTTGAGATAGGATATGCTCATCGCCATATACGCCTTGATGTCGGAGGGTTTTTCGCGGCCGTATATCGTGAGCAGGGCGCTGCGTCCGCGGGAATACGCGTTCTCATTGAGCTGATACCCCGCCTCGCGCGTGAGCGATAATCCGTACATCACATAAGCCGTCATGTAGGCATGCGTCTCATCGTTGTTCCACCAGCCCCAGCCGCCGTCACCGTGCTGGAGATCATAGAGGCGCGTAAGTCCTTTCTCCATCATATCGGGGAGTTTCTTGAATATTTCCGGCTCCGGCAGTTTCAAACGCTTGACGCTCTGTGCCACGATGACGTTCGGGAGGAAACGGCTCATCGTCTGCTCAACGCAGCCATAGGGATAGCCAATGAGATAATCGAGCGAGGCGAACATAGCCGCGGCTATCGATCCGCTCGCATTCACAGTGAGTTCGGCGGTATCGCGAAGCGCGCTGTCAGGCAATTCGAGTGTCCTTGAAATACTGCCGCCGGAAAGCACTTCCGATGATACAATGCGGCGCTGAAGCCCGTGCGGGAGTATCGGTATGGAGAGCTTCATCGCATCGCTTTCCTCGTCGGTAAGCGCCTTGAGCACGAATTCTGCGCGGCCGGGTTTATCAGCGGTGACCTTCCAGTCGAAACGTTTATCAACACCCGTGGGAAGCCTGTCGCGCATGCTGTTCGATGCGGCCATATTCACACCCGTCGCGGTCAATTCTGCGCGGACGCTTTTTTCGGTTTTGAGGTAATTATGTACGATTCCCGATATTGTGAGCACATCGTCCTGTGTGATGAATCGCGGCAGTTCGAGCCGGCAGAGCAGGTTCTTGAACGTCACTGTTTCAGTGCGTTCACTCCCCACGCCAGTCTCTCGTGTGACCGCACGCACCGTCGCGCGCCATGCAGTGAGCGTGTCGGGCATTTTTATGGTCACCAGTGCCGTGCCGTCATCGCCGGTGCGTATCGAATGGGCCCAGAACGCAGTGTCCGGGAAATAGCCGCGCACTTCGGGTTCTTTTTCCTTGTTGTTGCCGAGCGCATCATCATCGCTTGCGCCATCCTTTTTCGATTTCCAGTCGGATGATTTCGACACGGATTCCGATCTCATTTCACGGTCAGCAGTCGTGGACGGGGACGCCGCACCCGCCGCGAGCGAGGAGCGCCGTTTTCCCTGGAAGTATACATGGAACGAATTCCCGGTATAGACGCGTAACTGTGTTCTGCCGTAGAAAAATTCGCGTATATCCTTCGCGAATTCATCCTGGATATAGTAGAGCGATGAATCGACGAGCGAAAATGAAAGGTCGCAGGCCACCGGCTTTCTCGCGCCGTCGGTCACTTTGAGAGCGAACGTTGCCGTCTCACCGGGGCGATAGGACGCTTTGTTCGGCTTGATCTCCACGTTGAGGAACCGTTTTCTCGGAAGAACGATGAGGGGTTTTGTCTGGGTGCTCATCTGGTTCTGCCGCACCATGGTCACCGTGTAATAGAAATTCGGGGCGTGCGCTTCGGTGAGCGGGCAATCAAGCACGATGACGCTGCCGTTCATCTTCACCACTTTATAGCCGAGAAGGCGTTCGCCCTCATAGGAGACAATGGCATATCCCGACGGGTACGGCGATTGTATCATCATGGTGGCAGTATCGCCGATGTCGTACTGGTCCTTATTCGGCACTATCGTAAGCGATGAGTAATTGTAGAACGATTGATACGAGTAGCCGGCCACGTAGACACTATGGCGTGCGCTCACTACCCTTCCCCGCGAATCCTTCGCCGTCAGCGTGATAGAGTAATTCCCTTCCTTCGACGGCGCGAACGTGAATACACCGCTCCCGCTCGCTTCGGTCTTTATCTCCTGCGTGAGCACTTTGTCCCGCTGCTCGCTCCCGCGGTTGTAGTCATAACGCTCGATCGTGAGTTCACCGGCGAAGGGGAACGATCTTCCCTCGATGTCCTTGCCGCTGTACGTCAGGAGCACCTTATCGCCGGGGCGATATACGTATTTATCAGCACGGAGCGTCGCAGCGAATTCCGCCTGCGCCACTTTCACCGATGCGCCCCCTTCTATCATGCGCCGTGATGAATCGGTCACTTTCACCGACACGGTGTATTTTGCATCGTAGGGGATATCCTTCGTTTTGAATTTCACTTTGCATACGCCGTGTTCATCGGTCTCCGCTTTCCCTTCGATGAGCACTTCCTCGTACGTGCGATTGTAGCGGCCGCGTCCGCGGCGGCGGGGGCGGTCATCGTCATCATCGCCGCCATAGTCTTCATAGTAGTACCAAGCGAAGGGATAGTAATACCAATAAGGCACTGCATGCTGCGCATAGGTGATGCGGTATTCCACGATGCCCTTCTTTACCGGCTCGCCGAAGTAGTATTTCACATCGACGTTCATGGTGACATCATCGCCCTTCATGTACGAGGGCTTCTCAGGCGTAACGGCCATTTTGAATTCAGGCTTCTTGTATTCCTCAACGCGGAACGCCTTCACCGTTTCCGGCATCCAGTACGTGTAGAATTGATCGGTTATCTGCGTACCGTTCGCGGTGAAGACGCGGAAGCGATACCAGCCGAGGTCGGCGCGTTCGGGGAGCACGAAGGCGTCCGCAAGCGCGCCGTATTCGTTCGCCTGCACCTCTTTCTCATACACCTTCTTTCCGGTCGGTGTCTCTATCACCACCTTGTACGACTTGTCGCCGGGTATCTCGTAGGCGAGACCCTCGCTCTTCTCGCGTATGATGACCTTGTAATTCACCGTCTGCGCCGGGCGATACACCGGCCTGTCCGTATAGAAATAGGTCTTATATGTCTTCTGCTGACCGTAGCCCTGATACACATCTATAAAAGCGATATCATTCTCGCGCCGCACGGTCAGGGCAAAACCGCCGCTGTATTTCGCGTTCTTCGGGAGCACGGCTATCCCGTCGCCATCGCTTGCGCCGGTCGCAACGAGTTCTTCGCCGTAATATGCTTTTATCGACGCATCGCGCACCGGCTCGCCGGTAACCTTATCCATGACGAACAGCACGCTCCTTCCCGAATCGCTTTTGGCAACGACGCCCAGGCGCGAAACGGAAACGATGGTGGCCGATTGTATATCCTTTGACTTCGCAAGCACGACATAAAGCCCGGGCTTGAACTTCCCGAGTTTCACGGCCCCGTAGAACGTTCGCTTCTCAGCCCACGGAGCGGACTGTTTTTCATCCTGGGTCACTTCCGCGACTTTGGTGTTCGCCGTCAGCGGAAAGCGATAGGGGTCTATCTCGCGGAGCGGGACGTTGACCGCATTGCCCGGCACGGCATGCACTTCGAGCGTCACAACTCCGGTATTGCGCATATTGAGATATACCGATGACTCATCATCGGGCGTGAACGATGAATGTGAATAGACCTCAAGATAGATATCTTTCGCCCAGCGGTAATAATCGAGCACCCGCTCGCTGTGCGCACCCGTCGGATATTTCACGAAATATTCATTGCACCATTTCTCAACGGTGTCTTTTTTACCGGAATAATATATCTGCTCGACAGCATTATAGTAGAGCGTCTCTACCTGAGGGCTTTTCGGGAATTTCGATTCGAAATCGCGTATCGCGCTTTCGATCTCCTTTCGGTCGCGCACACGCGTCATCGACTGATCATACAGCTTCGTCTCATCCGCCGACGGTTTGTACTGCGCGGCTGCAGTGCGCGTCTCCGTCTTGGGTGTTACTATCTTCTGCGGTTCGCCGAGATAGTTCAGGACGGAGCCCTGCGCGGCGAGGGGGGACAGCCCCAGGCAAAAGACCGCCAAGACACCGATGATACGGACATGAACGGACGATCGTTCCATACGAAGCCTCCTCATAGAGTTCGTGCAGTACAACGTTCAGTGCGGAAAAAAGTAACGGGGATATGCATCCCGTCTGTCATCGTTTGAGCAAGTGAGAGTCATGGAGGAATCGCTGATAATTCCTGGTGGCCACATCGGCGGCGAGCACTATCACCTGCGGGCAGTCGTAGGGATGCGTGCGCTCTATCTCGCGTATGCAGGCCGCACGTTTTTTCGGCAGCGTCTTGATGATAAGCGATACCTCATGTTCGTCGCAGAGCTTGTCGTTCCACCAATACACGCTTTTCACATCGAATCGTTCTATGCAGGCGGCAAATCGATGCTTAACCAGGTGATGGCAGAACTTGTGTTCATGCTCTTTGGTTATCGTCGTGAGTATGAGCGAAACGGCCATACCGGCTCACATCTTCTTAAGCGTTTCCTGCTCTTCGAACGAGAAGAGCTTCATAAGGTCGAGTATCATGACAAGCCGCTCATCCACTTTGGCAACGCCGGTGATATACCGTTCGCCGATGCCGGCGAGCACTGCGGGCGGCGGCTGCACATCCGCCTGGGGGATATGCACCACTTTCGATATCGCATCGATGATAATGCCCATCTCCATCTTCTGTATACGGACAATGACGATGCATCCGTTCTTGACACCCTCGGCCTCTCTCAGATGGAAACGCTTCTTCAGATCGATGACGGGTATGACATTGCCGCGAAGATTGATGACGCCCTCGACGAAATCCGGCGCATTGGGGATGAGCGTCACCTTCTCCATGCGGATTATCTCTTTCGTCTGCATGATGTCAATGGCGTATTCGGCGTCGGCGAGGCGAAAGGTTACGAGCTGGACCACATTGGCGTCTATTTTCTCTGCAACACCATCTTTCTTCTGCACAAAGACATCCATAGCGCTCTCCTCGTCGAACAAGGCATCGTGATCACGCTGATTATATCATATAGGGAGCTGATTGCAACGACAGGATAAATCCAAAACCCATAAAAAGGACAAAGAGAAACCACGGAGAGCACAGAGACAACACCGAGAACGAATAGAATGCAGGATAATCACAGAACGATGCTAACTGATACATTATTGCCATCTTCAATTCTCTTCTTCCTCTGTGCACTCGGTGGTTTTATTTTTTCCCCTGGACGTCGCTTGTCGGGGACGTGGTCTTGTAACGGTTTATCTCCCGCTCAAGCAGGGCGATGCTATCGGCCATGCGCACCGTCATTGCAAGAACGTCCTCCGTCGACTGGCGTATCTGTTCTGCGCCCAGCCCCATGTCGTTCACGTTCGTTTTCACCGCGGCCGACGTCCCCTTGAGCGTCTCAATGGCGGCATCGGTAGCGCGCGAAGAATGCTCGACAGCGCTCGTGATATTTCTTATCGAACCCATAGCCTCATTGATATGGCTGTAATTCCCCTTTATCTGGGATGCGATGCCCGAGACGTGGGTTATCGACCGTACCATCTCTGCTGACCCGATGGCCTGCTGTTCCATCGCCCGGTTCACCTCGCTGATGGTCATGGTGACATTGATCGCCTCCGCGGCAAGGAGATTGAAATTCTCGCCGGTCTTTTCAAGGTCATCCGCCGTAAGCCGAATGCTGCCCTCGATCTCCTTGAGCGAACGCCTCGCGTTCTCAGCCTGTTTATTGGATATCTCCGCGAGCTTTCGGATCTCATTGGCCACGACAGCGAACCCCCTGCCGAAACTCCCCGCATGCGAGGCTTCGATCGATGCGTTCATGGCAAGGAGATTCGTCTTCGATGCGACCGAGGTTATCATGAGGACGAATTCGCTTATCCGCCCCATGGCGCTGAGCACCGTGCCCATGTTCTTGACCGTCTGCTGCATGAGTTGCCTGCCCTTCTCAGAGACGGAATACAGGTTCGTCGCCGAGGTGTTCGCATTCCCCGCGAGGCCGCGCACGCTCTCGGTCGTCGAAGCCATCTCGTTCGCCGATGATGCGATCTGTTCAGAGCTCGACGCCTGGTCGTTGATGAGCGTATCAAGCCTTTCTGTCTCGCCGATGATGGAGCCGATGGTGCCGAGTATATTATCGATGTTCGATCTGAGCGTGATGTTCGCCTGTGCGGTGCTTTCCACCTGGCTGTACTGATGGTCGATGACATCCCGAATGGAGCCGATCGTCGCGGCGATCTGTTTCACCGTTGCGGCATTGGCTGTCGTGCGCCCCGCAAGGTCGTCGCCCAGCGATTTTGAGGTATCGATATTTGTCTTCACCGAAAGCACGATGTTCCTGAGGCCGCTCACCATTTTGTTGAAGCTCTCGAACAATCGCGAATATTCGTCGGTCGTGAGCACGACAAGATCGGCATCGAGCGCGCCTTCCTGGACGGTATGCATCTCGGCAAAGAGCCTTCCGGTGAGATGGCCGACATCCTTCGCCATGAGGAAGGACATCGAAATGCCGGCGCTCGCCATGAGTACGATGAGCGCGATCGCCCATACCGCCAGGCTCTGCCAGGTCTCGCCGGTGTACGATTTATACAGCAGCGTGAATCCCAATACGATGAGCGGTATCGAAGAGATGAAGAATGACAGCAGAATGAGCTTTGTCCTGATGTTGAGCGGCATGAGCTTCTTCCTGAGTCCCTGCGGTACGCCGCCGCTGTAGCGCTGGATGAACGGGATGATGCGCCGCGTGATCCCCAGCACGAAGAAGTATTCGAATATCGCATGCGTGGGGACGACGATGAGAAGACTGAGCGATATCGAGATCACATGCACCGCCTGAAATCCGGCATTGAACAGAACGTTCATCCCGAAAATAACGATCATACCGGTGAGTTCGCTCGAAAGGCCGTGCACGAGAAGGATGCGGAGAAAGGTCTTTTGCGGGAAATTAAGCAGACATACATGCGCTTCCCCGGCGAGCTGCCTGTCGGGCGTTCCGGCATCGAGCGTCCGGAGGAACCGTGAGAGCGGGCGATAATGTATCACCAGCGCAAGCATGTCGAAAAGTATTATCGCCGGGAGCACGATGGCGAATACGCCGATGAGCATGAGCGAAAGCTGCTCTTTCGTTACGCGCAGCCCGAAACCGACGAGGAGGAAGACCGCGGCCCCGGCGAGCGTCGCCCAGATGCAATAGATGAGCGTGAACCGCAGGAAGAGCGATCTGTTCGTCAGCGTACGCCTTCCGTCGAGATATGGGTTATTCTCGTCCACCGGCATCTCCTCTTGTCAGGTGTACATCCTGACCGGTGCCATTATATGCCGGAATCGGCGGCGAAACAACTGCATATGTTTCAAAGTGTGTGACTTTCAATTGTGGTAACGCAGCGAAATAATTGCAAATGG
>JBBTBY010000147.1 GCA_038043445.1 Spirochaetota bacterium | reverse complement strand
TCAAAGGGATACGCATAAAGGCCGCATCGATGAATCTTCAAGATTCCGCATACTGCGTCATTGACGGCTGCCAATTCGCCTATATCTCCCATTTTCTTCGGCAGTACAGCGTCGGGCAGATCGAGAACGGGCGCGACACGATACGCTCCGGCGAGACAGGTATTTTCATCGGGGGCCACGACAATTCATTCCTGAACACAAGCGTACGATTCAGCGCCGGCGCCGGTTTTCACATCCGCGGGTATCATCATACCATTCACAATTGCCTCATCGACGAGGTTTCGTACACGGCGCATTATCTCAATGCGATAACCGATGCAGTGTCGGATTTCGCCGACTACGAGAACATGCTCATCGGCGGGCATGTGATCACCTACAACACGATGCGTAACGCCGGGCGTCATTTTTTCAATATCAACGGCAACGGTACGAGCACGGCCTCGCGCACCCGCGGCCCCATGGATTATATGGCCACGCTTTTCGCGCATAATCATCTCTATAACGGCATGCTGCAGACAAAGGATGCGGGGTTCATCACCGGCTATTTTACGAGCGGCGGCACGCTCAACGGCCTGCGATCGCAGGTGATACACAATGTCATGCACGACTGTTACGACACCTTCGGCATGCGCATCAATGTGCTCGGCATCGTCTATCTCGATCAGGGCAGCTGCAATATCGACCTTCATCACAATCTGCTCTGGGCCGCGCCGGGGTCGCATCAGCGCGGATTATGGTACAACACCGCATGCGTCGATATCAGCGAGCATGACAATCCCTTCTATAGTAATTTCACCCGGACATCCTCCGAACTGAACGCGGGCGATTTCCCGGGAGCCAAACCGTTCCGTTTCGGCCATGATCATACCGAACCGCCGATGCTCCCCCCCTGGCCGCCGGTCACGCGCGTGCTCGGCGATATACGAACGGCCGCACATTCATCCGGCATATCCGAGAATGACGGGCGGTTAACGGGGCTAACCGACGGCGCGTGGTTCTCCATCGACGGGGTGAACGGGGATTCGCTGCGATCGATCGTGATGCGACTTGCAGGCGATGTGAAGGAGATGAACACCGACAAAAGCATGCGTGCATCGCCGCGTCATCAGAAAGCGACCGATCCGCTCGTGCTTGAGACGGCGAGAAGCGGCGGCGCCCCTCATTACAATGAGGCGCACAGGGATATCAAGACGCAATGGACATTTGTGTACAGCGTAAAAAGCGGGTCATGGCTTAAATACGAGCGCGTGCCGCTCGGCGAAGGATACCGCCGTTTCCGCGTAGTATACGGCAAGGACAGGGAAACACCAGGAAGGCTGCGTCTGCATCTCGATGCGACGAACGGGCCGCTCGTGTGTGAGGTGAAGCTCGCAAAGACCGATGTGCATCGCGGCAACTTCGTGCAGATTTACAGCGAAGCGCTCGGTGATGTGTCCGAGGCTGCAGCCGGCGTTCATGACGTGTACGTAGTGTTCGAAGCCGAAGACGGAAAGGTCGTCGGGGATTTCGAATATTTCCGTTTCGAGCAGTACCGGGGCAGCATCGCCCTTGCAAAGAACGAAGTAAAGATCGAGGTACGGACCGGGAGTAAGGACGGCGAAAAGATCGGGGATATCTATCCGCGGTATACCGGGGGCAATGGACAGTTCCGCGACTTCGTCGCCCCCCTCGCCCGTGTGCAGGGCAGACAAACGCTCTATTTCGTCGTCCGCTCCGCGATAACCGCTTCGGCTGCCGTCATCGATCGCGTATCGTTCGAAACGGCGCTCATGCCGCAGACGATAGCCGGCATCGGCATCCCCCCTCGCATGGAAGGCGGGAAAATGATCTTCCCTGAGCCGACGCATACGCCGCAGTCGAAACCGAATGAGAAATACGCAAAGGCATCTTCATCTGCGGGCGCTCCGCGAATGATCATCGGGGCGAGAGAGGGGCGATCCCCGGTCATCGATGGAAGGATAGACGAATGGTTTTCCGATACCAGGGGAATGCTTTCCATGCAAGAAAGCTACGACCGTTCGCCCGCTTCCGCGCCGTCAAGTACTGCGTGGGTGCGATTCGACGACGAAGCGCTGTATATTGCAGCAAAGCATCCGGTAAAGAACGTCTCGCAGCTTGCCGCGGGGCACGCCTGGGGGAAGAACGATGGCATGGAGGTCGCGTTCCAGGACGCGTTCAGTGCCAAGCCGGGACCCGTCATTACGCTCTACGGCTTCCCTGATGGGACTTTCGAAAGCAGCGAAAATGCCGGCGCACCGGCGGACGTCGTTGAAAGAATGCAGAAGGCGGTGGTGTTCATGCCGCACACCGGAAGCGACTCCTGGAGCTGTGAATGGCGCATACCATTTTCAGCGTGCGGCTTTTCGCCGAAAACCGCACCGCACATCCTTTTCAATCTCGGCGTCCGAAAGACCGATCCCGCAGACTGGGTGATACTGCGCGGTACCGGCGGCGCGACATTCAAGGTCGAGAACGGCACGGAATTATATTTCGCTTCCGCGCGAACGCTTGCCGCCGCGCTGCCGAAGCCTGATGTATGGCTCGACGCGGACGACGGATCGACGATAATCGCTGACGAGGCGGGAAAGGTCTCGGCATGGAACGATAAAAGCGGGAATGCCCGTCATGCGGTGCAGAAAAACCCGTCCTATCGCCCGCTGTTCGAAACGAACGGCTGCAACGGCTTACCCGCACTCCGATTCAGCGAAGAGGCGACGACGCGGCTTGAGCTTCCCGACCTTTCGGACCAGAAGATCACCGCCACGATATTCGCGGTCGTGAGCAATCCGGAGAAGGGTCTTGCGGTGAACCGGCAGGCGCGCATTTTCACCGCGAGCGACGGCAAGGGGTATGACTATCAGGTGGGGCTTGCGCTGCATATTCCGGAAATGACAACAGGCGGGCCGCGTATCATATCGGCGGCGTTCAGTGATCGGTGGGCAAAAATGGTGAGGATCGGCTGCTTTTCACCGAATTTTCAAACCTTTTTCAAGGGTTCGATCGCCGAGATACTGGTCTATCGCCGTGCATTAGCACTGGACGAAGCGAACAAGGTCCGCGCATACCTTTCGCTGAAATGGGGCCTTCACCAGTAAGGACGATATGATGATCATTCCCTGGGGGCTTGACTTCATCCCGCGCCGTGAGTATATTGTTAGCCGTGACTAACAATATGAGCCTGTCCCAGAGCACCGAGGATTATCTCGAAGCCGTCTATCTCCTCGAGAACGAGGGTACACCCACGGTGACCGCGCTTTCAGAGCGCCTTAAGGTCAAGAAGCCTTCCGTGGTACATGCGCTCAATACGCTCTCCGCGCGCCGATACATCGATAAAGAACATTATGGGCGCGTTACGCTTACCGCCTCCGGGCGCCGTGCCGCGAAAGCGATATTCGACCGCCATGTCCTTATCAAGAATTTCCTCACCTCCGTGCTCGGCATTTCCGAAGCGAACGCGGACAAGGATGCCTGCGCCATGGAGCACGTGCTCACACCGGAAGCACTGAAGAAAATCGCGGCGTACACCAAGGGACAGCAATGAGACTGAGCGATATACCATCCGGCAAGGCGTTCGTGATACAGGAGGTCGTCGTCGAACAGCCGGATATACGCAAGCGCCTCATCGATATGGGGTTCGTCCGCGGTGCCGAGGGCACTATCACGCGCACCGCCCCGCTCGGCGACCCCATCGAAATGCACATCATGGGCTATGATCTCTCGCTGCGCCGGATAGAAGCGGACGGCATCCTTGTTGCTCCAGAGCTCCGCCGTCGCGGCAAAGATCGTCGCCGCAACCGCGTGCGCAGCCGCCGCCGCTCCGATAGTACGGGGAAAGCATGAAGCGGAAGAAAAAGCATATCACGATAGCGCTTGCCGGGAACCCCAACGCCGGGAAGACGACGATATTCAATGCGTTGACCGGTTCGCGCGAGCATGTGGGCAATTACGCCGGCGTCACCGTTGAAAAGAAAGAAGGCATCATTAAGCGCAACGACATAACGATACGCATTTTCGATCTGCCCGGCACCTACAGTCTTACCGCCTATTCGCTCGACGAGGTCGTTGCGCGCGACTCCATCATCGATGAAAAGCCCGATGTGATCATCGATGTGATCGATTCGACCAATCTTGAACGCAATCTCTATCTCTGTCTGCAGTTCCAGGAGATGAGCGTGCCGATCGTGGGAGCGCTCAATATGAGCGATGAAGCGGAGATGCAGGGCATCATCATCGATGAGGAACACCTTTCGCGCGTGCTCGGCATCCCCATGGTGAAGACCGTCGGCAGCCGCGAAAAGAACATTGATGCGCTCCTCGACTTGGCGATACGTACGGCCCGCGGACCGAAGGCGGAACGCGAGGTCGATTACGGTCGCGAGGTGGAGCAGGAGCTCAGGAAATTATCGGATGCTATCAAAAGCGATGCATCGTTCTCCTCGCGATACGATGCGCGATGGACGGCGATAAAGCTCCTGGAAAAGGATACGAATGTCCTTAAGAAAATTTCCGGTCATGGACAGCCGGAGCGGGTGGAGGCGCAGGTACAGAAGGGCATACGCTGGCTCGAGAAGCATTTCAACGAGTCCGCCGATGTCATCATCGCCGAGCAGCGGTATGCCTACATACGCGGTGCGGTACGCGAATCGGTACGGTCAGCCAGGCGCATACCGGGGGCATCGTTCACCGACCGCATCGACCGCGTGCTCCTTAACCGCATCGCGGGACTCCCGATATTCCTGCTTATCGTGTGGGGCATGTTCCAATTGACGTTCACACTCGGTGAATTCCCCATGCACCTTATCGAATCGTTTTTTTCCTGGCTCGCTTCGTTCGCCGTCGCGGTACTTCCGGATACCATGTTCCGATCGCTCCTCGTCGACGGCGTCATCGGCGGTGTCGGCGGCATATTGACATTCCTCCCGAACATCCTCCTCCTCTTCCTCTGCATATCCTTCCTCGAGGACACGGGTTATATGGCGCGCGCGGCATTCCTCATGGACAGGGTCATGCACCGCGTCGGGCTCCACGGGCAGTCGTTCATACCGCTCCTCACCGGATTCGGCTGCTCCGTACCGGCGATACTCGCGGCGCGTACTCTGCGCAACGAAAAGGACCGCATCACGACGATACTCATCATACCGCTCATGAGCTGCGGGGCAAAGCTCCCTGTGTACACGCTCCTCATCGGGGCGTTCTTCGCGCCCTCGGTGAGCGGCAATGTGCTCTTCTCCATCTATCTCATCGGGGTGCTCCTCGCCGTCATCATGGCGATACTCTTCCGCGGCATATTGTTCCGCGGCGAATCGAGCCCCTTCGTTATGGAATTACCGCCCTATCGCCTGCCGACGGTACGCGCGGTGCTTACCCACATCGGTGAACGCGCCTGGATCTATATACGCAAGGCCGGCACCCTGATACTTGCCGCTTCGGTGCTCATCTGGTTCCTCACGAGCTTTCCGAAGCCGGACGCATCGGCCAAAGGCCCGCCGGTAAGCGCGGTGGAAGCGAGCTTCGCCGGACGCATCGGGAAATTCATAGAGCCGGCGATACATCCGCTCGGGTTCGACTGGAAGACAGGGATAGCGCTCATTACCGGTTTCGTCGCGAAAGAGACCATCGTATCGACGATGGGCACTATCTATAAGGTCGAAGGTGATGAAACAGCATCGCTCCGGAAAGCATTGGCCGCGGATAAGCATTTCAACCCGCTCATCGCGTTCTGTCTCATGATCTTCGTCCTCATCTACGTGCCGTGCCTGACCACGCTTGCCGTCGTCAAACAGGAATTGGGTTCATACAAATGGGTGGCGTTCTTCATCGCCTATACGACCATGCTCGCCTGGGTCGTCACATTCCTTATCTATGCTGCGGGGCGCTTCCTTGGCCTTGGCGCGTAGGCGTTGTATCGACCATCTTCCGTAAATTCCCTATCGCTGCGACCGTCGCCTCGGACGTCGATGCAAAATATCCATGTTCGATCGCTTCATGCGCCTTTTCCCGTTCGCCTGAGGCAAGCAGATCGATGATGTGCCCCACCGATCCATGGAACGCCGCATGATGTTCCTTCAGTACGACGAATTCAGGGAGTGTGCCGAACCGCTGTTCCCCCTCACCGTGTATCCATTTCCCCAGATCACAGCGATCATCCACCGAGACGACCGATCTGTCGGGAAGTGCTGCACCGCCCAAGGCGGCAATAAGCTTTGTCTTCCACAGGCGGTGAACGGCAATGGCGCGGTCGAGGAAATTTTCGCTTGACAGGAGAAGCTGCTCGTTACTCACGCGATAGGTCTTCACTTCGTCCTCGAGCGCACGGATGGACTCGGATGTCGTCATCGAGAGCGAGAGCACATCCTCTGTTGCCTTCGAGATCTCCTCTGCCCCGCGGCCCATCTCGACAACGCTGCCTTTTATTTCCGTGGACAATGCCTTGAGATCGCGCACGGACGCAGCCGTTTCGCCCGAGAATCCGTCGAAGGCATCGAAATCGGCCTTCATCGCGGCAAGTGCCGATGCTATTTCTTCATACATGGACTTGATGGACGCGGTCGACTGCGATATGGAAGATATCGCGGACATCATCTCGCGCGAACCGGCCGTCTGCTCTTCGGTGGCGTTCTTTACCTGCGCGACGACGGACAATATCTTCTTCGATTCCTCCGCGACGACGGTGAAATTCGATTCCGTCGCAGTAAGGTCGTCCGCCGTGGTCTTGATGTTCTTCTCGATATCCTTGAGCGAATGCATGGCGTCATCCGCCTGACGATTGGCGATGTCCGAGAGCTTTCGTATCTCCTCGGCGACCACCGCGAAACCCTTGCCGTGCGCCCCCGCATGCGCCGCTTCGATGGCGGCGTTCATGGCAAGGAGATTCGTCTGCGATGCGACGTTCGATATGATGCCGACGAAGTCATTGATGATGCCCACCGCGCGCAGCACGCCCTCCATGTTCTCGCCGGTCCTTCCCAGGAGCTCGCGGCTTTCCGCTGAGACGCGCGTAAGCTCAGCCGCCGTCACGTTCGCCTTGTCGGCCACCGTGGTGACGCTCGCTATCGTCGCCGTCATCTCTTCCACCGAGGAGGCCATCTCCTGAATGCTCGCGGCATTCGTCTGTATCATCTGTGTAAGCTCATCCATCTTCTTATTTATCTTCTTGATGTTCCGGGAGATATTGAACGCGTTCTCCTTGAGCGTGATATTCCCGACCTCGGTACGCTCGACGAGCGCGAACTGTGTTTCGACATTATGCTCCACCGACTTGATGCTCGCCGCCATCTCAGCGACAGCCGCGGCGCTCTGCGTCATACTGGTCGACAACCGCTGCGACTGCTCTTTCGTAACGCCGATATTGCCCCGGACGCGGATGAGCAGATCGCGTATCTTGTCGGCAAAACGGTTGAAGCTTGACGCCAGCATGGCGAACTCGCCGCGCATACGGACATCGATGCGGCGCGTAAGATCGGCATCCCCGGAGGCGATGTCGCCGAGCATGCGGTTGACGGTGATGAGCGGACGCAGTGTTATCGACGTAAGCGCGAACAGGCCCGCCGACAGCACTATGCCGACGATCACTGCGAGCATTATCTGCCAGAAAAGGTATTGGCGCACGGCACGCTCCTGCTCTTTGAGCGGGAGCGCATACACAACGGTCCACCCCCACGGTTCATAGGTGGCGTACACGGAGAATTTCTTCACTTTGTCGTGAGTATATTCCAGCCAGCCCTTCTTTCGCGCGATCATGGTTTTCATGTACGGCTCATTCGCAAATTCGGTGCTGCCGCGTTTGTACACCGGATGGAACACGATACCCCCCGCGGCATCGATGATGCACACGTACTGCGGGACGCTATCCTTAAGGGCACCGTAGAGCGCATGCACCCTGTCAAGCGTATGCTCCTGCGCCTCCGCCTCGCTTTTATACGTGCCTTCGAAATAGAGGTCATCCTCCGCCTGGGCAACGCGAATGAGGTGATCGACATCCTTGGCGAACGATGTCACGCTCATCTCGTCCATGGCGGCATGGAATTGCCTGAAGCCTATGAACGTGTTGACACCGGTGGCGATGACTATCATCGCGATGCCGATGAGGACGAACCGCAGGCGCATGCTCATGGTCTTCTCCTCGGAACATCGGACCGCGGAATGGGCCGCGGCCGTTATGCTGTTCTCCGGGCGCTACTTTGCGTATGCTTTCAGGAGCGCGCGTTTTTCCATATCGACGGTCACGGTTATCGCACCGACGACCTTCTTCGCGGTCGCATCAAAAAGCGGCAGCGATATCTGCATCGATGAGGTTCTTGAGCTTTCATCGAATTTTATCTTGTCCACGAATATGGCGCCGGCGGTGCAGGACTTTGTGAATTTATCCTCGTCCCCCTGCCAGAAATCCGATGTCTTGCCGGCCTCGGCAACAATGCACCCCTGATAGTCCATGACGAACGCTTCGGCGATGAGCCCTTTCGATCGCTTCATCTGCTCGCGCAGCGTTTCGGCCACCGGGTTCTCGATGAACTGCTTCATGAACGGCGTCACGTCCTTCGCCGCCATCCATTCCTTATCGAGCGCGGTGATCTCCGCCTGCGTGCGTTTCGCGTTCTTCTCGTTCGCGGCCTTTACCGCGGTGATGATGGCAGGGCTGTTTATCCAGGACAGGAGGTCGCTTTGCATGAACGCTTCGACCTCTTTCGATGTTTTTACGTTCGCGAGCGAATAGACCGTCTTCATCTCCACGGCAAAAAGAGAGCCGACGCCGACAGCGAGCAGGGCTATACGGTGGATGATCCTCATGGGAAACTCCTTATATCGTATTCTGTGCCGCAATGGCAGCGATATTATATGGAGTTTATAGACATTAGTCAATTCAACGGCAAGGGGGACACGTTTTGACGAAACCCCCTGTATTGCATATAATCAATGGCAAGGAGATACACCCACCATGGATGAGAAGATAAACACGATAACGATACGCTTCAGCAAGGCGAACGATTACCGTATGATAGCGGCCACCGGCGTATGGGGAGGGCTTAACGCGGCGGGCAATCTCTCCATCGATTTCTACGTAGAAAAGAAAGAGATACCCGAATCGGTAACGCTGCAGGTATCGCCGGGGTCCATCATCGAGGTAGGCCGTTCGGGGGAGAGCACCGTGCGGGAAATGCAGGTCGGGATGGAACTGCGCCCCGACATTGCTTATTCCATCGGAGCCTGGCTCATCGATCAGGCGAAGAAGGCCGGGGTGCAGGAAATAAAGCCGGGGAACAATTGAGCGCATCATTGTGATGAAGCCCTTCCTCGAAGCACTTCTATCCGTTCTTGCGCGGGTAAAGCGGCTTCTTTCCATCGCCGCCGGTTCTGCGGCATTCTACATCATACTTTCGTTCATCCTTCATATTATTGCTTTCCAGGCGGCTAATCGTGCCGTATTCGGTCCCGCGGATACCGGGCTCGATCTGGTGCGCGACAATAATATCATTGTAAATCTTCTCCGCGGGGGTAAACGCACTGCGCCGGCGGCGACGACGGCGAGCAATGAACACGCCGCCCGAATGGAAGAGAAATTTGCCGTCACCGTGGTGAAGGAGATCATCGAAGATACACCCGTCGAGACGAATACCGCTGCAAGCAATGCGATGACCAATCTCGCATCGCTCTCCTCGAACACGCTTGCGATGGGCGATACGAACGGGGCCCTATCGAACACGAACATGATGCCCTTCGAGCTCGGCGAGACCATTATCTACGATGTGGAAGTGTCCATCGCGGAAATGCCCGCCGTCACCGGCACTGTCGGCACGGTAACGATAGAACTGCAGGACTACGCCGCTCTCAACGGCAGACGCGTGTACGTGGCCCGCGCAGAGACGCATTCGCTCGATCTCATATCCGATCTCTATCAGCTGCACGATATCTTCATCACCTGGTTCGACGCCTCCGACATGCGCACCTATCGCATCGAGAAGCGCGTGCATGAAGGGCAGCATATCGATTCGGTGACGAACCTCTATTTTTCCGATCAGGGCTACGGTATATTCTACCATAAATACGCGCCCGCCGGCAATCGATATGTGATAAACGATGCGAACACGTTCGACATCATATCGCTCCTGTATCTCCTTCGCGTCGTCGACAAGACGAAGCCGCTCGATGTGAACTGGGCTGACGATTTCGGGAATCAGCGGAAGCTTAATATCACGTATGAGGAAAAGGGCGTCATCGATGTGGCCATGAAAGGGCGATTCCGCCGTGTCGATACCATCGCAGCACGCGACACGAAGACCGGCATCACCATCTACCTCGCGAAGGATTACGGTTTTTTCCCGGTAAAAGCGGTCATCCCCGCCTTCAAGGTGAGCGGCTATTCGTTCACGCTCAATGCCACGCTCAAGAAATATATACCGGGAAAGAGAGGGAATGTGTTCTGAGAGGGTTGCCCCGAAAAAATCCATATCGCGCACCGATTTGTCCATGATTTTTTCTTTCCCCTCTCTTGAGAAATGGCGGTTTTGCTGTATCATCATCTGCCATACCCGTTCATCAAGGAGATAGACCATGGCACTCACTATCCGTTCCGAAGCACAATACGACGCACTTGCGCTCGGCGCGCTTGTACACCGCCTCGACCCCGGCGTCATTCCGCTCCATCGCGCGTCCTCGTTCGATGTGCATGTGTCCGGCGGCGAATATAATCCGATAAACGCGCTTTCCGAATGCTTTCAATTGAAGACGGCAGTAGCGTCCGCCATGCCGAACTATCCCATCGGTGAACTCGTGAAATGGCGCGTGCGTGCAGCCGGCGTAACCGGCATCTATAAAGAGATGGAACATGATATGGTGCGGGGGCCCAACATCGCCACCGTGTACAGCGACCGCGGGCAGGGCGTACGTCCGCCGGTGGTGTTCTACAACCGCTCGAACGAAGCGGCGGCCCTCCTTAAGCCCGGCGATTTCGACTGGAAAAAGATCTTCGCCGACGGCGTGAAATGGGTGCACTCGGGCGGCATATTCGCCTCGCTCTCGAACACGACATCGCAGGTGATGATAGAGATGATGGACGCCGCGGGCAAAGCGGGCACGATACGCTCGGTCGATCTCAACTATCGCGCGAAGCTCTGGGCGCCGCTCGGCGGGCTCCCGCAATGCCAGAAGGTGATGCGCGAGATAGCGTCGAAGGTCGATGTGCTCATCGGCAATGAAGAGGACCTTCAGACATCGCTCGGCGTGAAAGGACCGGACGTTGCCGGTAAGAAGTCGAAGCTCGATACATCGACATTCTTCAGCATGATAGAAGAAGTGGCAAAGCAGTTCCCCAACATCAAAGCGGTGGCGACGACGCTCCGCGAAGTGCACTCGGCGAACCGTCACAGCTGGAGCGCGGTGCTCTGGTTGAACGGCGAACGCTTCAGTGCTCCTACGGCGGAACTGGACGTGCTTGACCGCATCGGCGGCGGCGACGGTTTCGCGGCAGGGCTCATCTACGGGCTTATCAAGGGCAGAACACCGGAAGAAGCGCTTCGCCTGGGCTGGGCGCACGGCGCCATGCTCACCACATTCCCCGGCGATACGTCGATGGCGACCCTCGATCAGGTGGAATCATTCGCGAAGGGCGGTCTTGCGCGCGTTCAGCGATAAACGCCGCGTGACATGCCTCGAGGCGCGGCGTTCTTAATTCGATAGAACATCATCGAGCGCTGCCGGATCAATAATGATCTTCTTTGCGTGCTCCTCCGCGGCGAGAAGACATCGCTTTGCATCTTCTGTCATCGCGCCGGCGGCTTCCCATGCGCTTCCGCGTATCGTGAGAAGGAATGCCCGCGGCCGTTTGCCATAGAGCTCTTCGCAGAGCGCGAGCACCGACTCCGGCGCCATCGCATGCGTTGAAAAGGTGATATCGTTCGACGGCACGATTTCCCGATAAATGAATTCATCCGCCTGCTCGGCAGCATCGACGAAAATAATGATATCATGTCCCGATACGAGGAGCGCATCCTCGATGTTAAGCTGATAATTCGTGTCGAACGTTATGGTGCTTTGTCCGTTTTCCGCAGCCCACTCGCGCATCGATTCGACGAACGCCGCCCCGAGGCCGTCATCCGCGCGCCCGGGATTCCCGTAACCGTACACGAGAATGCGCGGAGGGGGCATCAGCGCCTTTTTTCCGCGATGACGCCGCCGTTCTTGTCGAGCACGGCCATTTCGAGCGGCATTTTCCCGTAGGCATGCGTTGCGCAGCTTAAGCACGGATCGTAGGCGCGTATCGCCACTTCGATGGCGTTCATCATGCCCTCGGTTATTTCTTTCGCTTTTGTCATAAGCGCTTTCGCCACATGCGCTACCGCGCGATTCATCGGTTCATTGTTGTGCGTTGTCGATACGATGAGGTTCGCCATTTCTATCTGATCGTTCCTGTTCACGCGGTAATGATGAAAGAGCGTGCCGCGAGGCGCTTCAATGAGGCCGACGCCTTCCTCCTGCCGCTTACCCGTAACGACAAGGTCATTGCCCTGGAGTTCCGGGTCGTTGAGGAGATCGCGTATCATCTCGGCCGCATGCAGATTCTCGATGAGCCGCGCCCAATGCGTGTGCATGCAGCTGTTGTTCGGTTTTCCGCTGGTGTTCTTCTTGTATTCCTCGAACGCTTTCTGCGCGAGCGGCGTGGGGATGAACGACGCCGTGTTGAGCCGCGCAAGCGGACCCACGCGATACCATCCCTTTTCCTTCCCGAGCGACTTCAGGAACGGGAATTTCATATAGCTCCACGACTTTACCTCTTCGCGTATGTGGTCGAGGTATTCCTGATAATCCGCATTGTTGAGCAGCACCTTCCCTTCGGGGTCAATCGCGCGCATGACGCCGTGATAGAGATCGAGCGCACCGTCCTTGCGGACGAGGGAAAGATGATTGGACGGGAATGCCGAGAAATTATCGATGAAGTCCTTATGCTTGGTGTAATAATCCTTGAAGAACGCGAGCGCACCCTCGGCCCAGGTGACCATATGATCGGCGTTCATCGGCGCTTTCGCCTTGAGGAAGGAGTCGCGTTCTGCAATGCTCAGGTTCTTATTCACGCCGCCGGGTATGGCGCCCGTGCCGTGTATCTTTTTTCCGGCGGTGGCGAGTATTATCTCCTGGCCGAATTTCCTCATGAGCACGGCCTGCGTAGCGAGCTCCTTGTTCGCCATGGCCACACCGATGACATTGCGCTTGAGCGGATCGGAATCGTAGCCGAAGAGCAGGTCCGGCGATGCGAGATGGAAAAAGTGCAGCGTATGCGATTGGAACATCTGTCCATAATGCATGAGCCGGCGCATCTTTTCCGCGGTGCGGGTAAGCCCGTCACCGGTACCCGCGCCTACGACCACGTCCATGGCTTTCGCTGCGGCGAGATGATGGCTTACCGGACAGATACCGCATAGACGCTGTACGAGTACCGGCGCTTCCCAGTACGGGCGACCCTGTACGAAGCGCTCAAAGCCGCGGAACTCGACGATATGCAATCGGCTCTGCTCTACCTCACCCGCATCGTTGAGGTGAATGGTTACCTTGCCGTGTCCCTCGACGCGGGTTACCGGCTCGATGACGATCTTCTTTGACATGTCGGTCGCTCCTCGTTCCTCGATCAATCGAACTTGAACACTTCGTACGGCAGCGTAAGCGGTTTACCGGTGACAAGCGCGACGAGCGCTTCCCAGATGAGGTCGGCGCGCGGCGGGCAGCCGGGCAGACTGTAATCGATCTTCACTATCTCATGACATGGCCGCACGCGGTTGAGTATTTTCGGGATCTCCGGGTCGTTGGGGACGATGCCCTTTTCGTTGCAGTCTGCGACCGTGGGCCCATTGCGATACGCCTCATCGATGCATTCGGAAAGCGGTACCCAGTTGCGCATGGAGGGGAGCCCGCCCATGATCGCGCATTCGCCGACGGCTACTAAGGTTTTGCAGTGCTTGCGGAATTCGATGAGATTGTGCACGTTCTCATCGTTGCAGCAGCCGCCTTCGATGAGACCGATATCGCATTCCTTCGTGAACGTCTTGATGTCGTCGATGGGCGACTTGTGGAATTCGACAAGATCGATGAGCGGCAGAATGCGTTCGTCGATGTCGAGAAGCGACATATGACATCCGAAACAGCCGGCCAGTGATGCGGTCGCGACGATCTTTTTTCCCATGAGCTTTCCCCTACGCCTCGATTTCGCTGCCGATCGGTCTTTTATCGTACTGCCGTTTGCCGATAGGGATATCGAACCCCTTGCCCTTATGGAGAATGGCTCCGACGGGGCAGATATCCATCGCTTTCTGTGCGAGTTTTTCGTCGATGCCTTTGGACGTTTCCGGGTCGATATTGATGACGAGCCTGTCGCCGCGTTTGCCGAACGCGAATATCGCCTTGCCGTCGGCATTGTGAATGCCGCGTATGCACCGTTTGCACAATATGCAGCGGTTATGGTCCTTGAGTATCCTCGGGTGCCATGCCTCCACCTCTCGCTTTGGGTAGAGAAAATCGAAATTCGGTACGGTCATACGGTAGCGATACGCGAGGGCTTGAAGTTCGCATGAACCGCTTTTCTCACATGAGGGACAGAGATGATTGCCCTCCGCGAACAATATCTCAACGATGGAGCGGCGGAACTCCTCGCTTTCCTTCGTATCGTTAACGACATCCATGCCGTCGGCGACCTTCGTCGTACATGCAGTGGCCGGTTTCCCATTGATGGATACCGTACAGATGCGGCATGACCCTTTCGGGGGGATACCCCTGTAATTACAGAGCGTGGGGATGAACACGCCGTTCTCACGCGCCGCCTCAACGAGCTGCGTGCCTTCTTCAGCGAGACACACTTTCCCATCGATCGTGAATTTTACGAACGTAGACATGATGAGCTCCTATGGCGCCGTCACTGCTTTTTCGTAGTCCGTCGTTTCCTTCGCAAGATCGAAACCGGGGACGAAGCGTTCGTCGCTTTCTTTTATGCGCGACCCGTACAGCGGCCGGAAATTCCTGAGCGTCGTGATTATCGGGTTGAGCGCCGTCTGTCCGAGGCCGCAGCGGTTCTTTTTCATCACCGCCGCCCATGCGGTGAACGTTTCAAGATCGGCCGCTGTGCCTGCACCTTCTATGATGCGCACGAGGAGCCGTTTCGCCATGCCGGTGAGCACACGGCAGGGAACGCACGAACCGCATGATTCCTCGCGGAAGAATTCCGAAAAATTAAGAACAACATCCCTGAGAAGGTCGCGTTTCTTGCCGATGATGATAAGCGAACCGCCGGTAGCAAGGTCTTCGTACGCGAGGACGCGGTTGAATTCGTTCGGCGCAATGCATGACCCGGACGGCCCTCCGATCTGTACTGCCTGAACGTCCGTTGCGCCGACCATGGAAAGAACATCGTTGACGGAAAACCCCCAGGCGATCTCGTATATGCCGGGCTTTTCACAGTCGCCGGAAACGCTTATGACCTTTGTCCCCTTTGATTCGGCTGTCCCGATGTTATTGTACCAGTCCGCCCCATGGATAAGCACTTTGACGATCGAACAGAGCGTCTCCACATTATTGACGACGGTCGGCTTATCCAGATATCCTTTTTCGACGGGGAACGGCGGGCGGTCGCGCGGCTCACCGCGTTTGCCTTCCGCGGATTCTATGAGCGCGGATTCCTCACCGCACACATAGGCCCCCGCGCCGAACTGGATGCGAATATCGAAATTGAAGCCGGATTTCCCCGCGATGAACGATCCGAGAAGATTTTCCGTTCGCATCTCCTCGAGCGTGCGTTCGAGGTACGCGCGCAGATAGCGGTACTCATTGCGAAGGTACAATATACCCATCGTGGCGCCGACCGCATAGCCGGCGACCGCCATGCCCTCGAACACCAGTTTCGGCATTTCGGTCAGTATGACACGGTCCTTGAACGTCCCCGGCTCGCCCTCGTCGGCATTGCAGAAGATATATTTCGTATCGCCCGCAGCCTTGCGCGCCACTTCCCATTTCATGCCGGTGGGAAAGCCCGCACCGCCGCGTCCGCGCACGCTCGATGCCTTGACCAGGTTGATGACCTCCGATGAACCCATGGCGACGATCTTTTTTATCGCCTCGCCGGGAGTATGTTCGGAAAAGACGATATCGCCCTTCTTCCGGATGTTATTGTGAACGAGCGAACGTATGCGAGTATCCGCATTGCGCCCGTCGCCGTACACGCTGCCCTTGAGGTCGGCGATCGGTTTTCCGTTGAACATCCCGGTCACAAGCTCACGCACGCGCGCTGCGGTGAGGCGGGGAAAGATCTCGTCATTGATGATGGCCGCAGGTTCCTGATCGCTCATGCCGATGCAGGCGGTCTCGAAAAGACCGATGACGCCGTCCTTTGACACGCTCCCGAATCGGCAGTCAGCCGCCTCCTCGAATGCGCGGTGTACTTCCTCGCGGCCGTTGAGCCCTGACACCACGCCGTTGTTGAGGTAGACCGTGTATTTTCCTCGCGGCTCTTTCGAGAAGAAATGATAGAACGAGACCGTCTGCTCGATGTTCACCCGGGGGACACTGAGAACGCGCGATATCTCGTCGATCGTACTCTCGGATAGATAGCCGAGCTCGGATTGTATATCGATGAGCATGTCCATGAGACGGGTCTCATCGCCGTTGTATCGTTTGAGGATGGAAGAGATCGCAGTGCTCATGGAACAACCTCGCCTATGGTTCGTCGCGTTGAGCACAGCGATTAGTAGAGGAATATATAACATACCCTATCACATTTATGGAGGATGTCAACGGGGGGGACGATTTTCTTACTGATATCGACATGGTAACGGCACGTGGCGCACACCGTCCGTATTCCTGATCCTGCACGCGTTGTTTGACAGCCGCGGAGAATATTGTACAATAGGGGCACATACGGTTCCTGAGGTGATCTATGCGTGCGATAGTAAGCATTGTTCTTCTGCTCGCTGCCGTTGCGGCTCTATCGTTCGGGGAAACGGCGAAAGGCGAACGGGCCGAGATATCGGTCAAGCCGATCCTGTTCTGGTCGGCGATCGGCGCAGCAGGTATCGGCGCCGGGCTCAATGTATGGGCATTCCTCGACAATGGCGCCGTAGGCTCTGCAAAAAGCACGTATGAGAATGCGATCGATGATCACGACGTGCTTTTCACGAAATATATCGATCTTGCCAACGGCGCGAACGCAAAATATGTCTTCGCCGGTGTATGCTATTTCATCGCCGCCGGGCTTTTTATGCAGTGGATGTTGACGCCGGATATGCCGCTCGTGACCGTCGTTCCTTCCTTCGGGTCCGACACGGTCGCTATGAACATCATAGCAAGGTATTAATGCAGCGGGCCGTCGTATTCTTTTTTATTGCTTCAGTACCGTTCATTTCCGTTTCCTGCGTGAGCGACGTGATTGGCAGAACGAACCCGTATGATCCGGACAGCCCCTGCTTCGTTGCGGGTACCAACTGGTTCCGATCGGCTTTTTCCCCGTTCACCGCGCGCACAACACATTCCGCGCTTTCATATGGCGGCGCGATATGGGTCATTGCAGGTCTCGTGACCAATACCGCGTATTCGAGCGAGATATGGCGATCGAGTGACGGGGCGACATGGGTGCTCGCCGCTGCCAATGGCGGTTTCCCCGGGCGTATCGCACATACATCGGCGGTTTTCAATAATAAGATGTGGATCGTCAGCGGGGATGTGTCAGGGACGGCGACCAATGATGCCTGGTATTCTGCGGATGGAACGGCATGGACATCCGCGACCGCAGCAGCGGCATTTCCGAAACGAACGTATGCCGCACTTGTCGTGTTCAAGAACAGCATGTGGCTCATCGCCGGCAGTGCGGGTGCCATTACCAACGATGTCTGGTCGTCGCGGGACGGCGTATCGTGGACGCTCGCGACCGGAGCAGCTGCCTTTCCCGTGCGCTATCAGCATGCCTGTGTCGTCCATAGCGGCAAGATCTGGCTAATTGGAGGGGATGCATCGCCGCTGACGAACGATGTCTGGTCCACGAGCGATGGGACGAACTGGACGCGTGCGACCGCGAGCGCGGCCTTCTCCCCGCGTCTCTTGCATCGTTCCATTTCGCATGGCGGCAGGATGTGGGTCATCGGGGGGACGACGAATGCAACGGCCGGCAGCGCCTATACGAACGATGTGTGGTCATCTACCGACGGGATACAATGGAACAGAGCGACCGCAGGGGCAGGATTTTCCGGCCGGAACGCCCATGCGCTTGTCGAACATAATGAAAAGATGTTCGTGATCGCAGGCAGCACGAACGCAGTGTCAACGAACGACGTGTGGTGGGCGTACTGACCGTATTCCGACGGCGTACCCGAAGCAAGTTCAAACGAGGATGCCGTTCTCCGTACTCATATCCTGTACGGATAGCTCTCTTTCCCCAGACAGCACGCTCGTTCTCCACCCGACGATAACGCCGTTCTTTTCAGTGTTCGATACGATGGTGACTGAAAGCGATGCATGCGGCGGCATGACTATCGGCATCAGCAGCGGGAGGAATATCTGGTCCCAATGCGTGTCATCGGCGAAGGGGCTCGTCGAGAGGATGATATCCTCCGCGAGCGTGCATTCCCAGAAAAGACAGAAACCGTATACCGTGACACCCGTGGGTACGCGCCAGCGTATGCTCCCGCGGCGTATGCTTTTCGAGTGCCGTGAAAAATCGACCTCATCCCATTGGCGTACGCTCTTTTCGCCGTCCAGGAGCGATGCGGGGGCGATCTTCCGCACGTACATGTTGTTGAGCGAAATCGTCCTCGCCGCGGACATATCGATCTCGTAGCCGACCGTATCCCATACGTTCACGCCGTGGTACACGCGCTCATCGATGACCGGTGCGGCGAAATTGCGTATCGATGACGGAATGATGTGTGCGTTCGGTTTGAGGAAACGCTTCGCGTCGGCCACCGTTTCGATGATGTTCTCTTCGTAGGCGAAATTACCGAGCGTCTCGGTGATGAGCACATCCGCGCGTATCTTCGCTTTCACGCGCGAGGAGTGGGAATGATGGAATGAAAAGTCATCGAAACCGTTCTCGCGCGCCATACGCTTGGCAAGCGACATGACAGCGCCCTCTTCAATGAGGTGGCATTTCGCCCCGCGGCGCGCTGCGAGCATGCTGAGAAAACCGGTACCGCTGCCGGCATCGATGACGACGGACCCGCGGTGAACCGTGCGCTCTATCGCCTCTGCGAAAGCACTGTTGCGTACGGTATCACCGAGCAGTTTCCGCTGCAGTTCTATCATTCCGGCACTATAGCACTTTCCACACTAAAATGCCAGACTGGGATAGTTATATCAATAGCCGCCTGTGTTGCCGGTGTTCCCCGTATTCCCGCCGGAATTCGTGCCGGGATTTGACGGTGGAACTACCGGATTTACCGGGGGTGTCGGCTGCGGAGCGGGCGCCGGCGGAGGGGGCGTTACCGGGGGCACATATGCCGGCTTTACGGGTGCAGGACGGCGTATTGCTTTCTTCCGTTTGACGACATTTTTGACCGCTTTCCTGACCTTTTTCGTTTTCTTTTTCCGAGAAGGGGCTTTGCGCGCCTTTTTTCTGATCACTTTTTTGGCTTTCTTCTTAGACTTCTTCTTCGGCATGATACACTCCCCATAGCTAAGATACAGCGAGTGTATCACGGAAAACATCCATCGTCAAGTGCATTTTTACTGCTGCCCGTTAAATCGATCACGCTGGATATTTCATGCGAAGAGCGTACGCTGTACGGTGTCCGCACGCGGAAGCCTGCTTTTACCGTCGATGAGTATGAACGGCAGCGCGTTCTTGAGCACCACCCCCATGCGTTTCAACATCGCTACATCCGTAATGCGGCATTCGTGCCGGGCGGTCACGATGCGACGCGCGGATATCTGACCGATACCGGGGACTCGCAGGAGCTCATCATAGGATACGCGGTTTATCTCTATGGGGAAAAGCTCGGGATGCGCTTCAGCCCATGCCCGCTTGGGGTCCTTATCGAGGGGGAGATTCCCGTCGGGACCGAAGGGGAGATCTTTCACATCGAAATCGTAGAAACGCAGAAGCCAATCGGCCTGATAGAGCCTGTTCTCGCGAGTGAGGGGTATTTCGCTGTTCCCGGCGAACGGCGTTCCCGATTGCGGGATGAACGCGGAGAAGTACGCACGGCGGAGGTTCTTTTTCCGGTAGAGATATCCTACTGTTCTCATGATGTCCCTGTCCCCCTCGCCGGCCGCCCCCACGATAAGCTGCGTGGTATAGCCCGCGTTCGGGCGATTCCCGTTCTGTATATTGCGGTTAATGGCCTCAAGGCGCGATATTATCTCGCCGTGAAAATCCTTTTCCGGTGCGATGACCTTGAGGTAATCGGCGTTGGGCGCCTCGAGATTGAGCGATACACGCGTGGCGATCTTCATCGCTGACTCGACATGGGCGTCTGAAACACCGGGGAGTATCTTGAGATGGATATAACCGGTGAAGCGGTACCGTGTGCGTACAATGGTGCAGACATCGAGCATTTCTGTCATAGCGTGATCGACCGAGCAGTGCACCGCCGAGCTCAGAAAAAGCCCCTCGACAAAGTTGCCGGAATACAGGTCGATGAAAATGCGCGCAAGCTCATCCTTTCCGAATTTAGCACGTCGCACACCGCTGTCTTTCCTGTTGGGACAGTAGAGGCAGTTCTTCTCGCAGTAATTTGAAAGGAGCACCTTGAAGAGCGAGACGCATCGCCCGTCCGGTGTGTAGGAGTGGCAGATGCCGCCGGTGGCAAGATTGCCGATGCGGTCGACGGGTGAATTTTGTCTGAATATATCGATGTTCCCGCTGATACGACAGGACGATGATGCACAGATATCGTATTTGGCGGATTCGCCGAGTATGCGAAGTTTTTCGAGGTCCATGGAGCGCGCTCCTTCGGACCACCAATCCCGAAATTATGTTAATTCAAAAGATGAAGTATGTCAAGACGAAAATCGCCTATGTGGCTATGGTTTGCACAAATCGCCCTCCATGGCTCGTGCAAACCTCGCCCTCCGTGGCTATGGGCAATGAAGGACTCGAACCTCCGACACCCTGCACGTCAAGCAGGTACTCTCCCAGCTGAGCTAATTGCCCGAAAGATCATCAAACGCCGATGGAATATAGCACATCACCAAAAATTTGTCAAACGATACGGTGTTCAATGGATGTATCATGTTGAATTTGACATTTTATCGGAATCGATTATATTATATATCGAAACCGATAAGAAAGATAAAAGAAATCAAAAAGAAACGGTATGCAAAGCAGTAAAGAACGCGAAAAAGCGATACTAAAGCTCCTTTCCGAAGACTCTACGATCTCTGTAACCACGCTCAGCGCCAAACTCGGTGTATCGGTTGTAACGGTACGAAGCGACCTGAATGCGCTTGCAGAACAGGGGCTTATCGTCCGTTCGCACGGCGGCGCATCGGTCTCTTTCCATCCGGACATCATCGCCCGGCAGGGAAGCATGACGGCGCAGAAGAACGCCGTTGCAACGCTCGCCGCATCACTGGTAAAGGACGGCGATACCATTATGATAGAGGCCGGTACGACGACGGCGCTCATCGCAGGACATCTCCTCGGCAAACGGGATGTGCACATCGTGACGAATTCCACGCTTATCATCCCCGCAGCGCGGTCGAATCCATCGCTCCATATCACGGTCATCGGCGGCGAATTCCGCCCGTCGACAGAGTCGCTCGTCGGACCCATCGCGCTTCGCGATCTTGATCAGTTCCATGTGTCGCACTTTTTCATCGGCACGGACGGTTTCTCGCCGGAGACGGGACTGACCACGCATCTTGTTGAAAGCGCCGAGGTGGCAAAACGGATGGCAAGCCAGGCGGATAAGACCGTGCTCGTTGCTGACGCTGCGAAGTACGGGAAGGCGGGATTCGTGAAAGTGCTTCCGCTGTCCGAGGTCGATATACTTATTACCGACAATGCGCTCCCGGAGGCGATACGCAATTCGCTATCCGGGAGCGGACTTGAAATAATGATCGCGAACGTGAAGGAGTAATGAATGGCCACCGAAGTACTCATGCCGAAACAAGGCAACACCGTCGAATCGTGTCTCATCGTCGAATGGAAGAAGAAGGAAGGCGATGCTGTCGCCGAGAAAGAAGTGATATGTGTCGTTGAGACGGACAAGGCGACGTTCGAGATAGAATCGCCGGCAGCGGGGACAATGCTCAAACAGTTCTTCGCCACGGGCGATGATGTGCCGGTGCAGACTATTATCGCGGCGATAGGCAAGGCGGGCGAGGATGTGAGCGCTATGACGCCGAATGGCGGTGCATCGGATGTGAAAGCAGAGAGCGCTCCGGCACCGAAGATAGAAAGTACACCGGCCCCTTCTCCGGCAAAAGTAGAGACGCCGTCTTCGGCACCGGCGGGCGATGTCGGTGTTTCGCCGCGCGCGCGGAATCTTGCCGACGCAAAAGGCATTGCTGCAGGAACGCTCGGCGGCACGGGTCCCGGCGGACGGATAATTGAACGTGATGTGAAAGCCGCATTGAGTGGAGTGCCGACCCCGGCGGCGGTAGCCGCAGCGAAGGCAAGCGGCATGGGATATCCGCTTACGGGAAGCGGCATAGGCGGACGTGTACGCGCAGGCGATCTTACCGGCAGACGCGTACAGGGAAATATATCATCGCTTCCATTCCCCGGTGCATTCACCGACACTCCGGTCAAAGGCATACGCAAGCTCATATCCGAACGCATGCTCACATCGATGACAACGACGGCGCAGTGCACGCTCTCTTCGAGCGCGGACGCATCGGTCATGCTCTCGATCCGCGAACGGCTCAAAAAACTCCCGAAGGACGATCCGCTCTCATCGGTCACGATAAACGACTTCGTCCTTTTCGCGGTCGCGCGGACGCTCACCTCGTTCAGGATGATGAACGCGCATTTCAGCGGCACATCGATACGGGAATTCGAAGCGGTGCATCTTGCCTTTGCGGTCGATACGCCGCGCGGCCTCATGGTGCCGGTGATAAAGAACGCGCATGCCCGTTCACTCATCGATATTTCTGCGGAGGCAAAGCGGCTCGGGAAAGCATGTCAGGACGGGAGCGCAAAGCCCGACGAACTTTCCGGGAGCACGTTCACGATAACGAATCTCGGCGCGCTCGGTATAGAGAGCTTCACACCGGTGCTCAATATCCCTGAGGTTGCGATACTCGGCGTATGCAGTACGGTCATCCGCCCGATGATGAAGGACGGAGCGTTGACGGCGGTGCCGTATATGGGGTTGTCGATAACGTTCAATCATCAGGCTGTTGACGGCGCACCCACGGCGCGCTTCCTTAAGGCGGTGGCGGATACGTTGGCGAGTTTTGATATTTTAATGCTGGGGTAACACACTCACCCCCTCCCCTGCCCCTCCCCGACTCTCACAGGGAAGTGAGGGAGGGGGTGGGGTGTAGAAGAAAAAAGGAGATGCAATGACACATGACATCATCATCATCGGCGCGGGGCCTGGCGGGTATATCGCGGCGGAACGGGCAGGCGCACAGGAAAAGAAAGTGCTTCTCATCGAGAAGTCAGCGCTCGGTGGCGTGTGTCTGAACGAAGGGTGCATTCCGACGAAAACACTGCTTAATTCTGCAAAGCTCTATGCGCACGGGATGCATGCTGCGCAATTCGGCGTGTCATTCGATAATCCACGCTTCGATCTTACGGCGGCAATGGCGCATAAAAAGACTGTGATGGATAAACTGCGCGCGGGCATCGCCTATCTCATGAAGAAATATGCGGTCGAAGTAGTCACCGGCTCGGCGTCATTCGTCGATAAGAATACCGTCGCTGTCGACGGTAAGGATTATTCAGCGCCGAACATCATCATCGCGAGCGGATCGGAAGCCTTCGTCCCGCCGATACCGGGTGTGAAGGATAATCCGCGTGTGATGACGAATCGCGAGATACTCTCGATCGCGGAAATGCCCAAATCGCTTGTCGTTGTCGGCGGCGGTGTGATCGGTGTTGAGTTCGCCACGTTCTTCAGCACCTTCGGCGTTAAGGTCGACATCGTTGAGATGCTCCCGGAGATAGTCCCGTTCATGGATACGGAGATAGCGCCGCTGCTCAGAAAAGAGCTTAAACATGTGAGCTTTCATCTCAGCGCTAAGGTCGAGAACGTATCGGGCGGTACTGTCGAATTCACGAAGGACGGGAAGAAAGAAAGCATTACCGCAGATATCATCCTTATGGCTGTCGGTCGAAGACCGAACGTTGCCGGTCTCGGGCTTGAGAAGATCGGCGTCGATTTTGACGGTAAAGGCATCAAAGTGAACGAGAAGATGCAGACGAATGTGCCGGGCATCTACGCCATCGGCGATGCCACCGGCAAATGGCTTCTTGCGCACACCGCTTCCCGCATGGGCGAGGTCGCCGTCAATGTCATTGCGGGAAAGAACGACCGCATGCGCTACAACGCGGTGCCGTGGGCTCTCTACGGTATGCCCGAAGCAGCCGGCTGCGGGATGACGGAGGATGAAGCGAAAAAGAACAATGTGCCGTACATGAAGTCATCGATGCAGCTTCGTGTGAACGGGCGTTTCCTCGCCGAGAACGGGAGCGCGGGCGGTATATGCAAAGTCATTGCGCACAAAGAGAGTGGCGTCATACTCGGTGTTCATATGCTCGGCGGCGCGTGTTCGGAGATGATATTCGGCGTTGCCGCCATGATCGAATCGGAGATACGCATCAATGAACTTAAGGAGATAATTTTTCCGCATCCGTCAGTAAGCGAGATTATTCGAGATGTCGCATTTGAAATGAAAATATAACACACACCTCTGCCTCGGCACCCCTTCCCCTCTCTCACTTCCCTGTGAGAGAGGGGAAGGGGCGGGGGATGGGGTGAGTGAGTAAAATAGGAGAATAACCATGCCGCAATCACTCATCATCGACCCGAAAGTCGTCCGCGCAAGCGCAACACTCAGCTTCAAGGACATACCGGTCAATCAGTACAAGCCGGATATTAAAAAAGAATCGGCGAAATACGGGAACGACCGCCTCGCTGCGATGTTCTATCACATGTGCATCATACGCGAATTCGAGACCATGCTCGATACGATAAAGAAGACCGGTACCTACAAAGGCATCGAATATAATCATGCCGGGCCCGCGCATTTATCGATAGGGCAGGAGGCATCGTCCGTCGGGCAGTCAGTGCATCTCAGTGTCGATGATTTCATTTTCGGCTCGCATCGCAGCCACGGAGAGATACTTGCCAAGTGCCTTTCAGCGGCGATACAGCTTGATGATGCATCGCTCATGAAGATCATGAAGGGATTCCTCGGCGGCGCAGCGCTTGCCGTCGTTGAGAAAGGTCATTCCGGCAGCGTCCGCGAGCTTGCGGAGAATTTCATCGTCTACGGCACGCTTGCGGAAGTGTTCGCGCGTGCGACGGGTTTTAACAAAGGCCTTGGCGGGTCGATGCATGCGTTCTTCCCGCCGTTCGGCTCCATGCCCAATAACGCCATCGTCGGCGGTTCGGGCGATATATCGGTCGGCGCGGCATTGTTCAAACGCGTGAACGGGAAGAAGGGCATTGTCATCGGCAATATCGGCGATGCATCGATGGGCTGCGGCCCCGTGTGGGAAGGTATGATGTTCGCCGCGATGGACCAGTACGCTACGCTCTGGGATAAAAAGGTCGGCGGTCATCCGCCGATCATGATCAACTTCTTCAATAACTTCTACGGCATGGGCGGCCAGACCATGGGTGAGACGATGGGGTATCAATTTCTCGCGCGCGTGGGCGCCGGTGTCAATCCGAAGAACATGCACTCCGAGCGCGTTGACGGATACAATCCGCTTGCGGTCGCCGACGCTGTCGAGCGCAAGAAAAAGATACTCCTTGAAGGCGACGGCCCCGTGCTCATGGATACGGTCACCTACCGCATCTCGGGACATTCACCGTCGGATGCATCGAGCTACCGTTCGAAAGAAGAGATCAATCTCTGGGAAGAAGGCGACTGCATCAAGGAATTCGAGCGCTATCTCGTCGGCGGGAAAGCATTATCACAGGATGATGCGAACGCGATAAAGCACAAGGCTGCGGAGAAGATACTTGCTGCGACGAAGCGTGCGGTATCGCTCGAGCTCTCGCCGCGTGTGGACGGGAACTACATCGAAACGGTGATGTTCTCGAATCGCACTGTCGAAAAATTCGATGATAGAAAACCCGATGTGCTCATGGCGAAGGATGATAATCCGCGCGTGAGATCGCTTAAGACGAAGGCGCGTTTCGGGCTCGACGCGAACGGCAAGCCGCTCCCGAAGACGAAGATCTATGCGCTCCGCGACGGTCTCTTTGAAGCGATGATACACCGCTTCTACGAAGATCCTACCATGGTGGCGTACGGTGAGGAGAATCGCGACTGGGGCGGGGCATTCGCCGTCTACCGCGGGCTCACCGAAGCGATACCGTATCATCGTCTTTTTAATTCGCCTATCTCCGAAGGCGCTATCGTCGGCACCGGCGTTGGCTATGCGCTTTCCGGCGGGCGCGCTGTCGTCGAGCTCATGTACTGCGACTTCATGGGCCGCGCGGGCGATGAGATATTCAATCAAGTGTCGAAGTGGCAGTCGATGTCCGCGGGTATACTCTCCATGCCGCTCGTTGTGCGTGTCTCCGTCGGCGCGAAATACGGCGCCCAGCACTCACAGGACTGGACATCGATGTGCACGCATATACCGGGACTGAAGGTGTTCTATCCGGTCACACCGTATGACGCGAAAGGCATGCTTAATCTCGCGCTCCGCGGCACCGACCCGGTGATATTCTTCGAAAGCCAGAAGATATACGACATCGGTGAGATGTTCGAGAAGGGCGGCGTGCCCGAGGGCTATTACGAAGTGCCGCTCGGAGAACCGGCGTTGCGGCGAATTGGCAATGATATTACGATCATGACGCTCGGACCTACGCTCTACAAAGCGATAGAGACCGCCGATGATCTGGAGGCAAAATACGGCATGAGCGCGGAGGTCATCGATCTTCGTTTTGCCAATCCGCTCAACTATGAACCGCTCATCGCTTCCGTAAAAAAGACAGGGCGCGTTATCCTTGTCACCGATGCCTGCGAACGGTCATCGTTCATGAGCGAAGTGTCGGCCAATCTCTCGCAGATGTGCTTTGACGCACTGGACGCACCCGTAGCAATAGTTGGCTCAAGAAACTGGATAACACCCGCCGCGGAAATGGAAACGGTGTATTTCCCGCAGAAGGAATGGATACTCGACACGATACATGAGCGCATCGTACCTCTTGCGAACCATACGGTAACGACAGTGCGTACGGTGGGTGAGATGGTGAGAAGGAACAGGATGGGGGTGTAAGCGTGCGTGAAGATGAAAAGACCTCATCCCCCGGCCCCTTCTCCATGCGAATACATGGAGAAGGGGAGTGTCTTCACTCCCCTCTCTACGTGCGTACTCGCGCGTGGAGAGGGGCGGGGGTGAGGTCTTGAACACCATCGATCAACTCAACAGCCCATCACGCTCCACGCGCCTCGCTGCGGGAAAGAATGTCGGCGCGGCGATACTGCGCGGCGAGATCAAGAACGTGCAGACAGACGAAGTGAACAATCACGTGCATACGACATATTCATTCAGCCCGTATCATCCTTCGATGGCTGCGTACAAGGCGTACGAGGCGGGCCTGAAAGCGGTCGGCATCATGGACCACGACAGTGTTTCCGGCGCAGAGGAGATGCTCGCCGCGGCGAAGTCCATCGGCATTGCATCGACGGTCGGATTCGAAGTGCGCGTGAATTTCACCGGCACCGCTGTCGAAGGGCGTAAGATCAACAACCCCGATTCGAAGAACATCGTATACATCGCGATACACGGTATACCGAAAAAGCGTATTCCCGAGGCGGTGCGGTTCTTGAAACCGATGAACGACGCGCGCAATAAACGCAATCGCGCGATGACGCATGCGCTCAACAAGCTCCTCCCCGGATACGGACTTCCCGCGCTTGATTTCGATCGTGATGTGGCGGCGATATCGCAGGCGAAGAACGGCGGAGCGATAACCGAACGGCATCTCATGTGTGCGCTCGCGAATGCGATGGTAATGCATTCAGGAAAAGGCGATGCGCTCGTGCGATTCGTTATCGAGAAGCTTGGCCTGGCGCTTCCGGAAAAGATCGCGGCGCACTTGAGTGATGCATCGAATATCCATTATGTGTACGATCTCATCGGCGTATTGAAAAGTTCATTCCTCGACAACGTGTTCATCCAGCCCAACGATGAGGAGTGCATACCGGTACGGACCG
>JBBTBY010000146.1 GCA_038043445.1 Spirochaetota bacterium | reverse complement strand
ACATATGGACCCGCGCATTCGCGGATACATAATGGATATCGTTGAAAAGACGCGGACGGACCCGAGTTTCCGTCTCGGCGTTTCGCCCCGAGGCACGCTTGCTCTCGCTGCGAGCTGCCAGGCACTCGCCGTTCTGCGCGGACGCAACTACATCGTCCCAGAAGATGTGAAGGAACTTGTCGTTCCCGTATTCTCAAAGCGCGTGCTCCTTAAGCCCGATGTTCTCATCAAGGGAAATACGCCTGAGGACACGCTTGCATCCCTGCTTGAGACGGTGCCCGCACCGGTGCTCAAGGACAAGGCGTGATCCGCTACAAAGCGATAATTTTCATCGGAAGCGCGCTCCTGTTCAGCATCGTTCCCTTCCGCAGCGTTCAATGGATCTCGCTCACGCTGCTCCTTCTCATCGTCATATCGTTCCTCTATTCAAGGGTGATGTTCGCCTTCTTCACAGTGCGCCACCGGCGTGCGATACTGCGCACCTATCGGTACCAGGATGTCGAGCTTTCGCTCGTGCTCGAGAACAGAAGCTTTCTCAGTTTCCATGCGGTCACCGTCGTTCTCCCCTGCGGCACCTACGAAAAAAATATCACAAAGGCATTGTCACTGCGTCCGGGGGAACGGACAGAAATGCGCTATCGCATCACCTGCGACAAGCGTGGCGAGCGCATCATCGGTCCCGTGCGGGCGAAGGGGGCCGATCCCCTCGGGCTCTTTCCGTGGGAAAAGCTCTTCAGCGAGGTCGCCACGGTCATAGTCTACCCCGCCGTGTATGATGTATCGCTTGCGAACGACCGCGGGCTCCCATCGGGGAATATACGCATCGCGAACCCGCTCTATGAGGATGTCACGCGATTCCGCTCCGTCCGCGATTATATGCCGGGGGATGATCCGCGCAGCATAAGCTGGAAGGTCACTGCACGCACCGGAAAGCTCGCATCGCTCCAATATCTCCCGGTGCTGTATTTTCCCGTCCTCATCGTGCTCGACATCACCGCATCACATTATCCGCTTCGCTACCGGCATGTGCTCATCGAACGCGCCATCGAGACCGCGGCATCGCTCGCCCGATACGCCGTGCAGATACAGCAGGGCGTGGGGCTCATCACCGCGGGCACTATTGCCGGCGTCGATGAAAAAAGATATGTTCCGCTCGGCTATGGGCCGCATCATGCCGTCGCGATACTTGAAACGCTCGCGCGCATCGAGCTTTCGGAGAAGAACGATGATGTGCTCATGCAGCCGCTCAGTGCCGGTGTCCGCATGCCATGGGGCACACGGCTCTTCTATGTCGGCCCCGCCCCGGATGAGAATCGCATGAATTCCATATTCTCTCTTCGTCAGCGTGCAGGCGTCGATATCGGACTTTTCATGCTCACTCCCCTGCGCTCAGTATCGCATCTGTCGCGGTTTTTTACCGTTCATGAAGTGAAGGAACAAGGCAATGAGCTCATCTGATACCGTCTACGGCCGAAAAGCATCCGCGCAGATACTTATCGCCGTATTCCCGCCGTTCTTCTTCGTCCTATCGATAGCCGTGCTCATCCCGGTCACCTTTCGCATACCGGTGCACCTTGCGCCCGCGTACTTCATCATGCTCTTCCTGCTCGCCCTGTTCCAGACGGCTGTCGCCGATGTGTTCTTCCGGAACTATGCGCGCATGACATTCGTCGAGCCGCTCATTCCATTGATCATCGGTTCGATCGCTGTCATGCTGTTCCGTGCCGGCAGTATCCCGGAACGATTCATCCCCGGATGGGACATTCTTCTGCCGATGGTCGGCGTCCTTACTCAGATCACGTTCACATCGGTGATGTACCATTATCTCCGCGAATGCGCGGTATCGATAGCCGATCACGAACGGCTCGAGAACACAGCGCTCAGGGAGGAAACGCGCCGCAATGTCGATCTCTACCTGGGCATACGCGACTTGAAGCGCATCAAGATAGCGCTCGTACTGATGACGATACTCCTGCTCATCGCACTGTTCATCGCCGTCGGCATGCGCGCCCGGCTCACCGGGGTCCATCATCTCTTCCTCGGCCTGTATTCCCTGTCGCTCCTCATTTCGTTCGGCAGCGTGAACATATCCCTTGAGAACCTGCTTCGCCGCACCGAGAACATCATACTCCCCGACGAGATCACGCGTCGGCGCTTTCCGTCAGCAGTGATCATCGTCTGCATCTGTCTTCTCGGGGCCTTTGTCTTCTCCGGCGACCATGCCCTTCTGCCGCTGAATTTCATCAGCGATCTTCTCTCGCAGATAAACATACAGATGCCGACGTTCGATATGCACGTGCCGACCATCCACCAGAACGAGATACTCCCGCCTGAGAACATCATGCGCGGCGGGTCATCGTCCATCGATCTTGGATGGCTGCCGATCGTGATCAAGGCCATCGTGTTCATACTCCTCGGAACGGCTGCATTGCTCGTCCTTGTCATGGTGATCGGTTCGCTCTTCTCGCCTGCCATCGCATCCGTTTCGGTGCGCGGGAACCCGTTCACCCTGCTCTTCTCCCGTCTCATGCTGCTCGCACGGGCCATCGCCGATCTGATACGAAGCATGTTCGGCCCGCGGAAGCGCACGTACGATACGGCGGGCGATACCGCGGCATTCAATGAGAAGATGCTGTTCAGCGGCATCGTTGATAAGCGCGCGACGGCAGCCAAGCAGCGGGAGACGAACAGGGTGATCGCGGCGTTCGTGAAGGTGATACGCTGGGGTAAAGGCCACGAAGTGCCGTTCATGAAGAACCTGGCGCCGCAGGAATATCTTACGCGCATCGAACGCCGGTACCCACTGCTTGCTCCATCGCTCACGATCATCGGCACGACCTTTGAAGAGGCGATATTCTCGCTCAACCTTGTCGGAGAATCGAGGATAGCGGCGTATTTTCAGGCGGCAAAGGCCGTGCTTCGATACCGCGAAAAGAGGCCCTGAAACCTGGAATTGACAATTCACCTGAATGCGCCTATACTTCATCACCCTATGAAAATCAACCTCAAGCAAGTCGAAGCCTTCGTACGCAGATCATTCCTTCCCATCGGGAGCAGAATACCCGTACCGCTCACGAACGGTCTCGGTGCCGGCCACCGGGCATACGGCGCGCTCTCCTATTCCAATATCTTCAAGAAGGACGACGCCGAGGACATATACCTGAAATCGCTCCCGCTCTCCGGCAAGACCGTATGCGATATCGGCGGATTCATCGGCATTACCGCGATATTCTTCTCCTCGCGTGTCGGCGATAAAGGCCATGTCTACTGCTTTGAGCCCAACCCCGATCTCGTGCAGATGATCCGGAAGAACCGCAGGCTCAATAAGCTTCATTGGCTTGATATCATCAATGCCGGCATCGGCGAGAAAGAAGGGACATTGACGCTTACGGTAGATCGTGATCATGCGGCCACCGGCACGCTCCGTAAGGTTCATGCCCACGGCGATGTGCGGTCGGTCACCGTCCCCGTCCACACGCTCGACGACCTCCATGCGGCAAAGAAGATAACCCCCCCGTCATTTGTGAAGATAGACACGGAGGGTTACGAGCTCTACGTGCTTCGCGGCATGAAGGACATCATCAAGGAGCATTCGCCGGAACTCTTCATCGAGGTGCACGGCACTGACGATACTGCCGCCATGTACACGTTCCTGTTCCACCACGGCTACCGGATATTCCACGTCGAACACAACACCGAGATACGCGGGACGCCGCATCCGTGGGCGCGTTTCGGACATATTCACTGCACGCTGAAACGCCGGCGCTGACGAATGCCCCGTTCGCTGTATCGACTGCTCGCGATCGTAAGCCGCGCGCGCCGCACCGTTCTTGCCGCAGTACAGACGCCGATATACATCATACCGTTCCTGGCGCTTGCGGTGTTCTCATGGTGGGTGACATCGCTCATCTACGAACCGCATATCACTTCCATACCCTGGAACAATCAGTTCGTGATATTCTTCACCGTTCTCGCACCGCTCACCTGCATACTTATCGCTGTCATCGCCATCGTTCAGCTCATCGTGCGGTATGTACGCGGCGAAGCGGGCTCGGCGATGCGCATCCAGTTCACGCTCATTCTCGTCGTCGCCATCCTCACCCCGACCATACTCCTCACGATATTCTCTCTCTCCCTCATCCGCTTCAACAGCTCGCTCTGGCTTTCGACCAATGTCGAGGAGTCGCTTTCCGCATCGCTCGATGCCGTGCACAGCGAGGTTGCCCCGCGAGCCGAGGACCTCGCGAACTTCTTAAGTACCCGTCAGAGCGATATCTTTGCCGCAGATGATGCCGCATCGCTCGAACGCCTTCGGGCCGGCCGTGCGGTCTCGCTCGGCAAAGCGGCGAACACGATGATCGCATCCGACCGTGACGGCATAGCCCAATCGATACTGCGTGCCTATCGATACTCGCCCGCCGAACGGGATTTCTCCCTCACGCATACGTACCGCGGGAAAAGCCATCTCGTCGCCGGCATACGTTCAGGCACAGCGCTCATCATTGCCGCCGAGGAGATGCCGCGCTCGCTCGCCGAGCGCAAGAACGGCATCGCCAGTTCGCTGCGCTACTACAAGCTCCTGCGCTCATCCCGCGACGATTTCGAATTCATCCTCACGATGATGTTCATCTTTTCCGCCATCATAAGCGCCATGGCAGCGATACTCCTCGCCTTCCTCCTCTCACGGAGCATTACCGCGCCGCTCTCCTCCCTGGCGGACGCAACACGCCGCATAGCACATGACGAACTCTCGTACCGGATAAAACCGCAGGGCAACCGCGAAATGCGCGACCTCATGGAACGCTTCAACATCATGGTCCGCGACCTCAAGCGCAACCGCGATCTCCTCGCTGCGCATGAGCGCATGGTCGCCTGGCGCGATGTCGCATTACGGCTCGCCCATGAGATAAAGAACCCGCTCACGCCGATCAATCTCAATGCCGAGCTCATCGCCAAGGAAGCGAAAACGCTCCCGAAGAAAGAACGCACGGCGCTCACCCGTGCGAGCGCGCATATCCTCGACCAGAGCGCGACGATACTCTCGCTCGTCCGCGATTTCTCGCAGTTCTCGTTCACGACCGAGCTTTCCGCGGAACGACGCTCCATAAGCGCTGTCGTACGGCAGGCCTTCGGCTCATTCTCCGCCGTACCGAGGTCCATCACCATGGAGATAGCGCTCGTAGCGCGCGACCTGCGCATACGGATGGATTCGAAAAAACTCGCTATCGCCCTCGTCAATCTGATAAAGAACGCGATAGAATCGCTTGCGGAAGACGGCGGGCGCATACGCGTCGCTTCTCATCACGACGATGCGGAGCACACCTTCTGCATAACGATAACCGATACCGGCCACGGCATCCCCGAAGAATTGCGGGAACGCATTTTCGAACCGTATTTCACCACGAAGAAGAAAGGGAGCGGCCTCGGGCTTTCCGTCGTTGAAACGATAATACGCGATCACGGCGGCATCGTGGAAATAACCGACAGCGGCACGAAGGGAACGACATTCACCGTTTCTTTCCCGTTACCCGAGCATGAGCGATGACGCGCACTCCGCGGACGATATTCATCGAGCGCGATGACGAGGTGACGGCAAGCCCCGTCACCGAACGTTTCATCCGTGCATTCCCGAACGCTGTGCGCCATACCGTTCGATCTCTCCAGGATATCGATGCGATAGAACCGCCGACAGCCGCACGGGCGAAAACATCGCTCTTCCTCATGAAGAACCGCGGTGCCTTCGTGCGCCGCTGCCCGGGAACGAGATATTTCGTCTGCTGCGACTACCGTGTGATCGATGCCGCGAGCCAATGCCCCTTCGACTGCAGTTATTGTTTTCTCCATGCCTACGACAATGCACGGGTGACCTCCGTTGCGATCAATCTCCCCGACATGGTGAGAGAGACCGCGAATTCCGTCGGGGCTGACGAATTCGTCCGCATCGGCACCGGCGAGCTTTCCGACAGCCTCGTCTATGACGATATCTCCCGCGTATCGGACGCCCTTATCCCGCTCCTCAACGAGCGGCCGCGCATGTTCTTCGAATTGAAAACGAAATCGGACAATGTAGGGCACGTCATCGCGGAGCACAGGCGTGCGCCGTATGCGAAACGCATCGTTATCGCTTTCTCGCTCAACCCTGAGCACATCATCAGGACGTACGAGAAGGGATGCGCCCCGCTCAGCGCACGCCTTGCCGCTGCAGCACGTTGCGCCCGCGCCGGTTTTTCCCTGGCCTTTCACTTCGATCCTGTCATACGCCATGCCTCATGGCAGCGCGATTACATGAGCGTCATCGACAAGCTCTATCGCGTTGTCCCGAAAGAAGCTATCGCATGGATAAGCATGGGTTGTCTGCGATTCCCCAAAGCGCTCAAGGATGATCGCATCGCGGCGAGCAGCACGCATGGCGCACTTGTATCCGGTGATTTCCTTCCCTCGGACGACGGCAAATTCCGCTATTTCCGCACGCATCGCGAAACGATGTACCGTACGCTCCATTCCCGTATCCGATCGTATGATACAAAGACGTTCGTGTACCTCTGCATGGAAACACCCGCCATGTGGCGCACCGTGTTCGGAAAATATTTTTCACCGGATTCGTTCGCATCGGCGCTTGAACGCTTCATAGCACGGTATGCCGCATGATAGGGCCGGACGGGGCGTATTCGATTGAACCGTTCCGCACTGCCGATGAGATAGCCGCCCGCAATGAAACGCTCGCAGCGGATATACGCGCACGTATCGGTACCGCGGACGATGTCGTCATCGTGGGAGTGCTCCGCGGGAGCTTCGTGTTCATCGCCGATCTCATACGAGCGCTCCATCGCAACGGCATATCGCCGCGCATCGATTTCATGACGCTCGCACGCTACGGGAACGCTGATACATCCGCAGATGATGTCTCGGTGGTGAAAGGCATGTCCGGCGGCATAGCGGGCATGCGCGTGCTCCTCGTCGATGACATACTCGATACCGGGCGCACGCTTACGTTCGCAAAGAACCATTGCCTTGCGCTCAACGCCGCATCCGTTTCATCGATAGTCCTTCTCGATAAGCCGTCCCGGCGCATCATCGATATCCATGCCGACTTCATCGGCTTCACCATCGATGACCGCTTCGCCGTTGGGTACGGCCTCGATTACGCCAATCGCCACCGCGAACTGCCGTATCTCGGCATCGTCTCCTTCGGGGATTGAAATGCCGGCGGGCATGCAATGAAATTGAGGATCTCTCCCGGTCTTATCACCGGTACTGCTCTCATCGCCTCCATTACCGCGGGCTTTTTCTTTCCGCAGGGGAGCGGCCTCAAGCCATGGATGCCATTCGTTCTCGGCATCATGCTCTTCTTCAATTTTCTGTCGCTGACGTACGAGCGCAGACGCTTCGTGCGAGCGGAACTTCTGGTCTTCCCCCTTCTTGCCTGGGGCATTCTGCCGCCGCTCGTGCTCCTCATCGCCCGTATCTTTTTTCCGCCCGAGATAGCGAGCGGGTTCTTCCTTGCCGTCATCACGCCGCCGGCGATAAGCGCGGTCGTCATGGCGTCGCTCATGGGCGGTGAACGCGAACTCCCGATCGTCAATTCCGTCGTGTTCAATCTGCTCTCGCCCATCGCCTATACCGTGCTCGCGGGCCTCTATCTCTCCGCGCTCAGCGTGCATGTCCCGGTACGCGCCATCATCACCGAGGTCGGCCTTGTCGTGCTCGTACCGTTCGTTTTTTCGCTCATCATACGCCGGATACCGCCGGTATGCCGAACGCTTACGCGCGTCAGTACGTTCTATAATCCGTTCTCGATGATGGTGGTCGTGTATACGAGCGCAGCCCTCGCCGCACCGCGCATCAAAACGCTTTCGGTGCCGATGGTACTCGCTATTCTCTCCGGCGTGTTCATCATCGCCTGCATCTTCTACAGCGCAGGACTTTTTCTCGGCAACGGGCCGACGCATCGCCGTTCCTTCGCCGTTGCCGTGGGCCAGAAGAACGTCGGGCTCGGCATGATGGTGGCAGTGAACAATTTCTCACCGCTTACCGCCGTGCCGGTGATGCTCTATCTCGTCAGTCATCACCTCATCAACGGCATACTGCTTATTTCCGGTTCACGACGCGCACATACGGGGACGCCTGGCACACAAAAAACGCGCCGAAACAAATGACATCAGGCGATATGCACGGTCACACCCTGTGCCGTGAGCATCGACTTCATCGCATCGGTTATCCGCTCATCAGTGATGATGGTCCGTGCGACATCGTATCCGCATACTGACAGATTGCCGCGCTCGCCGAATTTGCTCGCATCGGCAAGTATGATGACCTCGCGCGAACGTTCTATCATCATCCGTTCAACGGCGATAAGGCTCGTATCGGTATTGGTCATGCCTCGCTCATCGATGCCCTGCGGGCTCATGAAGAGCTTTGACGCCGAATAGTTGGAAAGCAAGGTGTCGCTGAAGGGGTTTATCATCATCTGCGACTCGCGATACAATATGCCGCCGAGGAGCACGACAGTTGCAGCACTGCTCCGCGCAAGCACATCGGCGATGGCAAACGAATTGGTTATGACGGTAAGCTCGATATCGGAAAGATGCTCCGCGAGATAGTACGTCGTCGATCCGCCGTCGATGATAATGGTCTCCCCGGGGGTGACAAGCGAAGCCGCCTTCCGCGCAATACGGCTTTTC